>JAEYYE010000024.1 GCA_023430945.1 Bacteroidota bacterium | reverse complement strand
GTGTGCAACGATGCTGTCATCCTCATTGATCTCGATCGTGACCAATGAATCGGTGAGCGAGGGGAGCAGTTCGTTATCGCTGAAGATCTCCCAATGACTGAAGATCCAGTCTGGTTCAGGTAGCGGGGCCATTTCGATCACCGATTCCCCGAGAACGGAATCCATATAGGTGTATGTCGCTGGAATGAAACCATCGATATCGATCGTGCCGCTGAGCGGTGGCTCCACGTTCCAGATCACTTGGTACATCACTTCGGGAACGAACACGGCCACCACACTGTCGGCCGTCTGGAAATCGATCGTAACCAGTGAATCGGTGGTGGAAGGGGAGACCGTGTTGGTACTGTAGACCTCCCAATGGCTGAAAACGTATCCATCCTCTGGAATCGGCGCGAGCGTGGTCTCGATGTCGCCGTAATACAGCCCGCAGAACGGATATTCATCGAGTTCGGGTGTGATCGAGTTGATGTTGATCGTGCCGCTCAGGGGTGGATCGACATTGAAGCATACATCGAATGGACCTACCAGATCATAGCAATCCACCATGCCATCCTGGATCGTGACACAACGGGCCTCAATGAAATCACGGATCAGTTGCACGTTCGCTTCCCATTCGGCCATCGTGCCGCCCCAACGCGCGATCTGGCCGGGCATCTCCGGCGCGATCACACCGACAAGACTGTCAAGGAATTGGATCATGAAGTCACAACTGAACAGGGTGTTGCCCAGATCGGCGTATCGGTTCACATAGTAGTTATGTACCTCTTCGTTCTCCTCGATCAGTTTGGTGAGGATCAATGTGTGGCCCTGGCCGCCGGGGTTGGAAAGCTGTTCCGCATCGCAGGGATCGGCGTTGGCGGATTCATCGGGTATGCCGGTGAAATTCGCATAGTGATCGAAAGTGGCATCCATGTCCCACAGGATGTAGCGCCATTTATGCGCCGTGCCATCGGGGTTCATGCCGCGCCACCAACCGGTGTTCCAGTTCAGCCAGTCGGAACACACCGTGTAGCTGTTCAGGCAGAAGTAATCCACGAGGCTTTTCCAATTGAACTGGCCGTCCACGTAGGCGAAATTCGCGGCATCGCCCATGTCGTTGCTCATGATGTAGTTCCGCAACGCATCCCAATCGTTCTGCGCCTGGTTACCTCCGTATTCGCTCCACGTGCCGCCCCAGGTCTTCAGGAACTGCAGATCGTATTTGTCCTGGCCGTAATAGTAGCGGGTGTAATCATGGTCATCAACCTTTTCACGCACGTCATAAACCCCCCAATACTGGCCGTTCACATAGAAAACGCACGGTTGATAGCTGCGTTCGTCCAGATCGAGGTTGCCTACCTGGCTCAGGGCCTGCACATATCCATCGCGGATGTGCGCCGGCTGCCCAGGCCCGAAGTTGAAGTTATCGCCTGCGGCCGCCTTGATGATCAGCCGCTGGAACTTGTCGCGATCGGTGGTATTGAAGATCTGGTGTTGCACCGCATGGTTATAACCGCTTTCATCCCGGGCTATGTAATCCACCCCGCGCTGGCCATAGGCCCAGCTATCCTGGCCATGTTCGTTGAATTCACCAACGGCCTCATCCACAAGATCACCGTTCGATTCGAAATATTCCAGGTTCCCCCAGGGCTGGATCCAGCCATCGCCACCCAGCAGATCGAGCAGTTCGTCGCCTGCAGCACTGATCACATCCACCGTGTGGCTTACGCCGATGAAATACGTGTTGGTCTCCACATAGCTCGATGAACCGCCCGCGAACGCCGCCGCGCGGATCACCGTGACCGTGTTCACGGGTATCGGTCCCGAATAGGCCGTGGAGGTTGCCGTTGGTTCCGATCCATCGGTGGTGTAACGGATCGTAGCGCCTGCAGGACCTGCGATCGTAACGTTCTGTGCGCCGCCATAGAAACCTGCAGCGGGCGTAAGCGTCGGTTTCGCCGGATAATCAGAGACAGCCCCCGTGTTGGCTGCACCCGGTGTGGGATCGGTGAAGAGCGACCATGCCGCGGCGCCATCGGTGGTGCGCCCGCGGCTGTGGGTGAGTTTCGTGTAATTGGTGCCGTCGAATGCGAATTCATCCACCAGCGTTCCGCCGGCATCGCTCAAGATCACATGGTCATCATCGGTCTGCTGCAGGGTGAAGTTGGTATGCAGGTAGCCGCCGCTGGCCTCATTCCGCTTGCTGCAGAACACGATCTGGTAACCGTTCGCGGGGATCACCGTACCGGCCGGGATCTGCCATTTCAGCGGATTCCCCGGCCTATTGCCGAGCCACCAACCGCTGATATCCACTGGTGCACCGGTGGTGTTGAACAATTCGAACCAATCCTCGTTCTCGCCATAATTATCCTGAAGAAGTGGAACTGGCGGAGTTGCATCCACCCAGCGGTTCGATGCACATACCTCGTTCACCACCACTTGCGCGTTCGTGAACGCAGAAAGCGCCATGAAGGCGAGCAGAAAACTAGTTCTCATACACTGGATCCGGTTGCAGGGATGGAAAAGTAAGGAAAACCGCTCAAATCCCGGTTGATATCGGTTTGCTGACATTGTGATCTCAAGGAGTTGCCGTCCCTTATGCGTAAGGGACGAACGGAGAGCGCGATCCGGCGCCCGGTGGGGGAATTAATTGTGCTTGTTCAGATCCGCGCCCGCGTAATAGCCGGTATCGGTATCGAGCAGCAGTTTGGTGTGAAGCGTGATCTGGCCCACATGGTAATTGAAATGCTCCACCACATGGATCAGGATCGCCGCGCCTGTCTCCTCAAAACCTTGCACGCGATGGATCGCGATCAGATCTTCTTCGCGCAGATCGGTGATCGTGATCTTGGCCTGCTGCATGGTGCGATCCAGCCGATCGAGAAGCTCGACCCGGTCGATCGGGCCTTGCTCTGAGAATTCCAGATCGCGTTGTCTCCGATCGGGATGATCGCTGAAGGTCGCATTGATCCATTGTCCCACGTTCCCGGCTAGATGAAGGATCAGGTTGCCGACGCTCACCACGTTGCGGTTCGGCCGGTGCCAGACGTGATCATCGGCCATCATACCGATGCATTTGTGGATGCGGCCAAGGCCTTCTTCAAGGCGGCGGATGGATTCTTGTTTGAGGAGGTCGCTGCTATTCACAGTTGAAAATTAGTCGGAAGTCAAAAGTCGGAAGGCTGAAGCCGATTTCGACGTCACGCATGGACTTAAGACTTCCGACTTCGGACTTGAATTCACAATGAGTTAGTAACAGTAAATTCACCCCATGGATCCGCGCATCCGTTTCGAGACGAAGGAAGAAAGCAACGCACGCCGCGAGCGGGAATTCATGGCGCTTACACCAAGTGAACGCTTCATGTGGTTCCTGCGAAGCTTCCCACCGATCGATCCCAGCGCACCGGAACGGCCGACCAAGAATTATGTGATCAGGAAGAAGCGGGATGTGGTTCGGTGAAGAGGTCGCTGAGTTCTTGAAGCAGGCGGAGAAACACGATCTGCGCTACTTGATGGTAGGCGGTGGAGCGGTCAATTTTCATGGCTACCAAAGACATTCGGCGGACATTGATCTGTGGGTGGAACCTTCCCCAGAGAATTTCGATCGTTTGCTGAAGGTCTTGAATGGCACCGGTTATGAGGTTGATCGGTTGCCGGAAAATGTCCTTCGTGCGGAACAGAACATCTCGATCAAGATCTCACCGGACCTCGACCTTGAACTGATCACCCGATTCAACCCTGGATGTTCATTCAAAGAAGCTTGGGAACGGAGGAAAGAAGGAGAACTTGCAGGGAAGCAGATCCAAAAGTTCAATGTGCTCGATTATTCCGATCTGATCGAGAGCAAGATCAGAAGTGCGCGTCCCAAGGATCTTCTGGATGTGCAGGAATTGCAGCGGAGGAAAGAGCTGGGTGATCCCTGACGCAACGAGTGATCGTCATTCCGGGCAGCCTTCCTAAGAACCGCAGGGTCGCTTCCAGCAGACCGCTGCGGAGGTTTGATAGGTGATCAGGACCGGACCTAAACCTCCGCAGGGTCTCCGTCTTCGGGACCCTGCACTTCCGGCAATTGACGAATACGTTCTTTCTTGAATACAATGTATGGAACAGTGTCGAGTTTTGAATACTTCGATCCGTCAACTATGAACATGGCGGAGCCAGAAACACAAAAGCCGCCCTTCCAGGCGGCCTTCGCATTCTTTCCGATCGGAATCCCGATCAGTTATCCCTTCTCGGTCCACGAT
>JAEYYE010000369.1 GCA_023430945.1 Bacteroidota bacterium | reverse complement strand
TACCGGACCAACGCTTGAGACGCCTGCGGAATACCGCTACGTACGCGCGATCGGTGGCGATGCCGTGGGAATGAGCACCGTTCCTGAAGTGATCGCAGCGCGCCACATGAAGATCCCCTGCTTCGGGATCGCCGTGATCACCGATCTTGGTGTTCCGGGAAAGATCGAAGTGACAACGCACGAGATCGTGCAGCGCGTCGCCGAAATGGCCGAACCGAAACTCACGTTGATCTTCAAGGAACTGATCGCTTCGACCTGATGAAAAAGATCCTCTTCCTCCTTTGCATCCTGATCGCTCATCCAGCATTGACGCAGGATAGCCTTAATGTTCGAAGCCTTTTCAATTGGGACGATCCGCAGATCCCGATCGGATTTGAGGCCATGAACAACCAATACAACGATGTGTGGGGTTATGCTGCTGATGGGCGTGAATATGCCTTCCTCGGAAGCACGCTCGGTGTACACGTATTCGATGTCACCGTTCCGGAGAACACTGTTCTGATCGATCATGTCCCGGGCCGTTTCAGTGGCGCCGGTGTGATCCACCGCGATTACAAGATCTACGCTGGCCATTTGTACGCCACGTGCGATCAAGGCTCGAGCTCGCTGCAGATCATGGATCTGCAGTATTTGCCGGATTCCGTTCACCTTGTTTATGACAGTGATGAACTTTTCGTGCGCGCGCACAACATCCAGATCGATACGGTGAACGCACGATTGTATACGAATGGCGGCACCGATCACTTCTCGATCTATTCGATCGCCGATCCGGCTTCACCTTCACTCCTGGTGGATTGCGAAGCGGACATTCCGTGGTGGGGAAATACGGTGGGGTACGTACATGATTGCTTCGTTCGCGACAACATCGTTTGGTGCAACGATGAAGATGGCATGCACGTGATCGACTTCACCGACATCAACGCTCCGATCCTGCTCGGCTCGCTCACCGATTATCCAGGCGAAGGCTACAACCACAGCGGCTGGATGAACGATGACGGAACACTTTACGTGATGGCCGATGAAACACATGGCTCACCATTGAAATTCGTGGATGCCACCGACCTTTCCGATCTGCAGGTGATCTCAACGGTAACGACCGGCGTGGATCCAATGTCGATCGTGCACAATCCGTTCTTCACCGGCGATCGCGTGCACGTGGCGTATTACCAGGATGGTTACTGGCTCTGGGATGCGGCCGATCCGCTGCAACCGGTGCTGATCGGTTTCTACGATACCAGCGTGGCGCCGCATGAGAATTACCACGGCGCGTGGGGCGTGTACCCTTATCTTCCTTCGGGCAACATTCTGGTGAGCGATATGCAGACCGGCCTGTGGATCCTGGAGGTTGAAGATGTGACCTCGATCGCCGATCGGAGCGAAGATCGGCCTTTCCTTGTGCGGCCGACGATCACTTCGGGACTGATCGATGTGCTTCCCTTGCGATCCGTGGATCGGTTCAAGGTCGAGGTGTTCGATGCCGCCGGCCGATCGGTACGATCCATGCAGCCTTCACGTTCGGCGATGAAGCTCGATCTTTGTGACCTGCGTGCGGGCGTGTACCTCGTTTCGATCGAAAGTGAAGGCAAGCGCTTCACGCAACGGATCATCAAGAGCGAAGAATGAGCCATTGGTCTGAAAAGTGGGAATTGGTCGTGGGGCTTGAAGTGCACGCACAGCTGATCACCGAAAGCAAGGCGTACAGCGACGATCCCAACGCGTACGGCGATCATCCGAATACCAATGTGAGCGTTGTTTCCATGGGCCATCCCGGAACACTTCCGGTAGTGAATAAAAAGGTGGTGGAACACGCGATCCGCCTTGGTCTCGCGACGAATTGCACGATCGCGCCGTGGATGCATTTCGCACGCAAGAACTACTTCTACCCCGATCTGCCGAAAGGTTACCAGATCACGCAGGACAACACGCCGATCTGCACGAAAGGTTTTGTGATGATCCCGATCGCAGGCGGAGAAAAGAAGATCGGCATCACGCGGATCCATATGGAAGAGGATGCAGGGAAAAGCATCCATGATGTCGATCCGTTCAACACACTTGTGGACCTGAACCGCGCCGGAGTTCCGTTGGTGGAGATCGTGAGCGAGCCTGATATCCGTAGTGGCCAGGAAGCGTACGATTACCTGGTGGAGATCCGCCGGCTGGTGCGCTATCTCGACATTTGCGACGGCAACATGGAGGAAGGAAGCCTGCGTTGCGATGCGAACATCAGCCTTCGTCCGAAGGGCTCGGAAAAATTCGGGACGCGTTGCGAAGTGAAGAACATGAACAGTTTTCGCAACGTGATGCGCGCGATCGAATTCGAGGCACAACGCCAGAGCGAGATCCTCGAGGCAGGCGGCACGATCGAAATGCAGACACGCACGTTCGATGCGGCAAAAGGCATCACCGTGAACATGCGCAGCAAGGAACTTGCGCACGATTACCGCTACTTCCCGGAACCCGATCTTCAGCCGTTATCGGTGACGGAAGATCAGAAGGAGAAGATCAGGAAGGAAATGCCGCCGCTGCCGCGCGAACTGCGGGAGAAGTACACGCAGAAGCTCGGCTTGAGCGAATACGATGCTTCGATCCTCACGGACGATAGATCGACAGCCCTGTACTACGAGGACCTCATCGCGCGCACGCAGAATTTCAAAGGCGCTGCGAACTGGGTGATGGGCGATGTGCGCAGCTGGATGAACGAAAAAGGCCTGCCGATCGAAAGTTTTCCTATCAAGGCCGATCGGTTGGCGGAACTGATCGAGCTGATCGACCAGAACAAAGT
>JAEYYE010000145.1 GCA_023430945.1 Bacteroidota bacterium | reverse complement strand
GCATGGATGACTTCGATGCACCTGGCTTCGGCTTCATCGCCGGGCAACAGAACCATAACCTCAGCGGGGACATCGTGCGGGACTTCGCGCGCACTGCGGCGGCCAATGACTGGCTGGTGCGCACACCTTCCATTTTCAATCCCTATACCAATACACGTACGGAAACGATCAATGCACGGCTTTCGGTGGAACCGTTCCGGGGCATGCGCGTGGAATTCATGGCGAACCGGACGATCGCCGACAACATGAGCTCCTTCTTCCGTTGGAACGAACTGGAGCAGGATTACGTGAACGACAGTCCGCGTGAATACGGCAACTTCAGCGTGAGCATGCTGAACTGGGCCACCGCATTCGTGCCGGACGATAAGGACACGTGGGTGAACGACAACTTCCAGCAATTGCTCGCCAACCGGCCGATCATAAGCGCACGGCTCTCACAGACCAACGAGAACTCGGTGCTCGATACGCAGACCGGCTATTACACCGGCTTCGGACCAACGAACCAGGATGTTGTGATCCCGGCGTTCCTCGCGGCATACACAGGAAGGAACGCGGACAATGTGCGGTTGAACCCGTTCAAAACGACTCCGGCACCGAACTGGGACATGACCTACGATGGGCTTACCAAGCTCGCGTTCTTCGCGAAGCATTTCCGCACCTTCACGGTGAAGAACAGTTACCGATCGAACTTCAACATCGCCAATTACCAGACAAACCTGCTCTACATACCCGGCGGAAATGAAGTGGATGCGGCGGGCAACTTCATACCGGAACGCCAGATCTCGGTGGTGACGATACAGGAAGTGATGCGGCCGCTGATGGGCTTCGATGCAACGCTCACCAACAGCATGCTGCTGAAGGTGGAGTACAATCGCGATCGGAACCTGAGCCTGAGCCTCACGAACTACCAGGTCACCGAGATCCGCGGAAAGGAATATGTCATCGGCACCGGCTACCGTTTCAAGAACGTGAAGTTCCCGTTCACCATCGGCGGCAATTCTCCCAAGAGCGACTTGAACCTTCGTGTGGACTTGAGCCTTCGCGACAACTTCACGGTGATCCGCAAGATCGAGGAAGTGCAGAACCAGGTGACCGCCGGGCAGAACATCCTCTCGATCAAGACCAGCGCGGATTATGTGTTGAACGAGCGGCTCAATGTGCGTGCGTTCTACGAGCGCGTGCTGAACACACCGGTCATCACCACATCGTTCCCTTCGGCGAACACCAATTTGGGGATCAGCCTTCGCTTCACACTTGCGGATTGATCCGTTGCACGGAGATCGGCCGCATGTACTTTTGGCCCTTCATGCCATCCCATAAACGACAACAGAAATGAACATTCCGCAGGAACTGCGTTATACCAAGGACCATGAATGGATCCGCGTGGAGAACGGTGAGGCCGTAGTGGGCATCACGGAATTCGCACAAAGTGAACTGGGCGACATCGTTTTCATCGACGTGAACACCGAAGGCCAGGAATTGAAGAGCGAAGAGGTCTTCGGTACGGTCGAAGCCGTGAAAACAGTGAGCGACCTTTTCATGCCCGTGAGCGGAACGATCGTTGAAGTGAACCCTGCGCTCGCCGATGATCCTGCGTTGGTGAACAGCGATCCATACGGAAAAGGCTGGATGGTGCGGATCAAGTTGAATGATGCTGCTGAAGCGGATGGTCTGCTGACCGCCGATCAGTACAAGCAGCAGATCGGCGCCTGATCGGCCGATGTTGGGAAGGTTCCGTGCAGCGATCCTGTGGAGCATACTGATCCTGGTGATCTGCCTGATGCCTTCGGGCACGGTGCCGGGCCTTGGTCTCTTCTCGCGGTTCCACCTGGACAAGGTCGTACACGCCATCCTCTATGGCGTGCTTGCATTCCTGCTCGTGAAGGCATTCGCGATCGATGGCCGTCCGCTGCGGAAGGGTACGTTGATCTTCGCTGTATTGGTATCGATCGCGTATGGCGCCGCGATCGAACTGTTGCAGGAGATCCCGATCCTCAGGCGAAGCGCCGAATGGGGCGATCTGCTGGCCGATGCAGGCGGTGCGATCTTGGGAGCGGCCATGGCGCGTTGGGGAGCGGAACGCGCCGCGCACTTTTGAACGCCCCGGACACGTTACATTTGAACCGGTGGTACGCTCACGTGTACAGCCTTGAAACAACATCAACATGGAACTCAGGAAATCGCCTGAAGCCGATCTTGAAAAGCGCAAGACAAGTTTCCTGCTGATCGGGCTGCTCACAGCGCTCGCCATCACGCTTGTCGCTTTCGAATGGACCACTTTCGACAAGACCGATATGGAGATGGCACAGCTCGACATGGAATTCCTCGAAGAGGAAGTGATCCCGCCAAGCGCCACGCCGCCGCCACCGCCGCCACCGCCACCCGCACCCACCACCGTGATCGAGATCGTGGAGGACGAGGAGGAGATCGAGGAGGTGGAGATGGTGGATCAGGAAGTGACCGAGATCACCGTTGTTGAACCGATCGTGCAGCGTGAAGAACCGGTGGAAGAAGAGCAGATCTTCACCATCGTGGAGGAAATGCCTTCGTTCCCGGGCGGCGAAGAGGAACTCTTCAAATACCTGGGTAAAACGATCAAATATCCGCAAATGGCCACCGATGCCGGGATATCCGGTGTGGTGTATGTGACCTTCGTGGTGGGCAAGGACGGCAAGATCACCGATGTGCGCGTGCTCCGTGGCATTGGCGGTGGTTGCGATGAGGAAGCCGTTCGCGTGGTGAAATCCATGCCTCCCTGGAAACCTGGCAAACAGCGTGGAAAGCCGGTGACGGTGCAATACAATCTCCCGATCCGCTTTACGCTGCGCTGATCGGAACGATGCTGAAGAAGCCCGCGATCCGCGGGCTTTTTTGTTTTCGCGCAGACTACCTTTCGCGCAAAGCAGAATACAGTGAGATCACTTCCGGAGATGGGATCCATCCCAACGATCGATGAAAAGGTGATCATACGGGAATGCGATCGGATCCGGCGGCAATGCCAGGCCCTTCCTCGGTCGAGGCAGCATCTGCGATCGATATTCCGATCCATCGATCTTACCACGCTGGAAGCAACCGACACGGCGGAAAAAGTGCGGAAGCTTTGTGCCAGAACGATCCTTCACTCCGACCGGGTAGGTGAGGATCTGGCCGTTGCTGCGGTGTGCGTTCATCCAACGTTCGTTCGTGAAGCGAAGCAGGCCCTCCTCGGGTCCGGTGTGATGATCGCCTCGGTCGCCGGTGCATTTCCGCTCGGCCAAAGCCCGTTGCAAGTGAAGCTTGCCGAGGTGAAGTTCGCGATCGAAGAAGGCGCGGATGAGATCGATGTGGTGATCAACCGGGGAAAGTT
>JAEYYE010000224.1 GCA_023430945.1 Bacteroidota bacterium | reverse complement strand
ATGTTGAACGGCGTAAGCGTCGCGTACGTAAAAGGTGCGGTGAGGTTCCTCGCCGGTCACGAGTTCAACGGAATTGTCCGTGAACACACCATCAAGATCGAAGATGAAGGTCTCGAGTTTGGCCAGTTCTTCCTTGAAGGATCGGTCGTTCATGTGATCAACGCCAGATGAAACCCGGCAGGCGCAAGGCCCGCAATGTCCTGTTGATGGCCGTCAACATCACATCACCACCACCCTTGATGATCTTCTGCGTGAGGTTGCGTTTTCTGGCGCGCGAAAAGGTCGCCTCCCCGGTCTTGCTATGGACAGGTGCATCCCTTGGTTGTTTTTCGATCACCACGATACTGTCATAGAAATGGATGGATCCCACGGATCGGGTGAAACCATCCGGCCTTAAACTCGATTGTTCTGAATGGAAGGCGTGCAATCTATCGATCAGGCCTTTACAGAATTCAATG
The DNA here is from genome assembly GCA_023430945.1 of Bacteroidota bacterium. Lineage (GTDB taxonomy): Bacteria > Bacteroidota > Bacteroidia > Flavobacteriales_F > PHOS-HE28 > PHOS-HE28. The sequence goes on along the minus strand of JAEYYE010000224.1, from coordinate 6,601 downwards.
AACGTACCTCTTCGCTTATGACCTCCACCCCATTTCAACCAGTAGGAAGTATGAAGGTCCTCGCAGAGATAGACGCCATCGCTTTTCACATGATCGAACAACTCCTGGTAGGTGGTGATCTGCTGGCGCATCGTATGGCCACCGTCGTCGATCAGGATATCGATCGGGGGAATGCTGCGCTTCAATTCACGCAGGAACTTCCGATCGGATTGTGAGCCGATGAAGATCTTGATGCGCTCCTCTTCGAATTGTTCACAGTTGGGATCGACATCGATCCCATGGATCATCGCGTTGTCGCCGAAATAATGCTTCCACATCTGCAGGCTTCCCCCTTGGGATACACCGATCTCCACCACAACGATCTGCTTCCCTCGATACCGATCGAAATGACGTTCGTATATGTCGAAGTAGTGTTCCCATTTGTGGATCAGCCGCTTCGTGTTGCTCCTGAAATAGGTCTCCAGTTCATTGGCCATGGATCGCAGGGATCAAAAGTCGGGCAAAGGTAGACGGGAAAAAATGTTGACACATTTTCCGTCATTGTAGATATGAATATTTTGTCATTATCTTTGACCGCCGGATAAATGGCCGGTCGTATGACGTGAAGTCCGGCAAAAATAAGGATCACATGGCAAACCCATTCTTCGGACCCAACATCAAATTACTTCGCCAGCGCCATGGCCGTTCACAGGAGGAAACGGCGATCGCGCTGGATGTGAAACGCTCCAGTTGGAGCGGTTATGAGAACGGCAGCGCCGAGCCGCCCTTCGATCTTCTCGTACGCATCAGCACCTACTTCAAGGTGAGCGTGGATAAACTGCTGAAGGAGGATCTGACCCAACTTGGTGAACATGCGCTGAGCACCTTGGAGCGCGGTGGTGATCTCGATCTGGCAGGCAAGCGGCTCCGCGTACTTGCCACCACTGTGGACAAGGAGGATCGGGAGAATGTTGAACTCGTGCCGGAAAAGGCCAAGGCAGGTTACGCCGCGGGTTACGCGGATCCGGAGTACATCAGCATCTTGCCCACCTTCCAGATGCCTTTCCTGAGCCGCGATCGAAAGTACCGTACGTTCCAGATCAGTGGTGATAGCATGCCGCCCGTTGCCGATGGATCATGGGTCACGGGGGAATATGTCCAGAACTGGCAGACGATCCGCGATGGGCAGCCGTACATCGTGGTCACCAAGGAGGATGGGATCGTGTTCAAGGTGGTGTACAACCAGTTGAAGGAGAAAGGCACATTGCTTCTCTGCAGTACCAATCCGATCTATTCGCCTTATGAGGTGGAGGTGGGGCAGGTGCTTGAGATCTGGAAATTCGTGCACTTCATAAGCGCCGAGCTTCCCGAACCGAACCTTTCACGCGATGAACTCTCACGCAGCGTGATCGATCTGCGCAAGGAGGTGAGCCATCTTCGCAAAGCGATGGAGCAGCAGGGACGGTTGCAGTTCTGAGCCTTTGCGGGGCAGGTCCACAGGTGAACGCTCGATCGAGGACGGTACATGCTGTGCATAGATCGATCCTCGACCCGGATCCCTGTTTTCGGTGCGGATCCAGCACTGGCTACATGTACGTACATGCTTGGATCGGCTGGCGACCATGGAAGCGAGCTTTTGGCCTGCCGTTACCTTCGCGAACCATATGCGCATCGATCCGATCGATCTAATTGTAAGGCCATTTGAGCGTTTCATGCACAACCAGGCAACGGGCGGTGTCCTGTTGTTCGTTGCTGCATTGATCGCGATCATCTGGGCGAACTCGCCGTGGAGCGAGAGCTATCACCACCTATGGGAACACACCATCGCCCTGCGTTTCGATCAATGGGAATTGGAACGCAACCTTCACCATTGGATCAACGATGGATTGATGGCGATGTTCTTCTTCGTGGTAGGACTGGAATTGAAGCGCGAGATCGTCGCCGGTGAACTGGCCGATCCGGCAAAGGCACTTTTGCCGGTGGCCGCTGGCGTTGGCGGCATGTTGTTCCCGGCGCTGGTCTTCCTTTCGATCAACGGTTTCAGCGGGCCGGCCACCAGCGGCTGGGGAATTCCCATGGCCACCGACATCGCGTTCGCAGTGGGGTTGATCGCCCTGCTGGGTTCTCGCGTGCCCATATCCCTGAAGATCTTTCTCACCACCCTCGCCATCGCAGACGATCTGGGTGCCGTACTCGTGATCGCGTTGTTCTATACATCGGATATCTCCGTGATCAATTTGTTGATCGGAGCGGGCTTTCTGGCGATCCTCATAGCTGGAAATCTGTTGGGGATCCGTAGCCCGATCTTCTATGCGATCTTCGGGATCGGTGGCTTATGGACGGCCTTTTTGCTGAGCGGTGTGCATGCCACGGTGGCCGGTGTGCTCGCCGCGGCCACGATCCCCGTTGAAGTGAAGCTCGATGAAAAAGCCTACATCAACAGGTTGAACAAGTACATCGCGCAATTCCGCCTATTGAAACCAACGCCGGAAAAAACACTCACGGATGATCAGCTTTTCGCGATCGATGAGATCACGAAGTTGAGCGAACAGGCTTCAACACCGCTGCAGCGACTGGAGCGACGGTTGCATCCGTTCGTAGCCTTCATCGTGATGCCGCTCTTCGCACTGGCCAATGCCGGGGTTGAACTTCCATCGGACATCGGGAGCATGTTCACCGATCCGATCTCGCTCGGCATCGCCTTCGGTCTGTTGATCGGAAAGCCGTTGGGGATACTGCTGATCTGCTGGCTGCTCCTTAAAATGAACGTCGCACAACTAGGTTACGGGATCACGTGGCCGCACCTGGCCGGTATGGGTTTTCTTGCCGGCATCGGTTTTACCATGTCGCTCTTCATCAACGAGCTCGCGTTCACCGATCCCGATCTTCGACAACAGGCCAAGCTCGGGATCATTCTCGGATCGGTGATCGCTGGTACGATCGGTTTCATCATTTTGCGCAGAGCACCTGCTGTTCCCTCGCTCCCATCCGAAGATCTCGCTGTAGAGCCGAAGGAAAATCCACTCTAGAGACTGCCTTCCATTAACGGAATTGGACCGTGGTCTCTTCCGAAGCCGAGATCCCATTCGTGATCTCCATCCGTGAAGTGGTCGTGACCTTCAACGGCCAGGTGGTACGCAGGTCAAGTGTGATCAGCTGTTGTTGTTGCCAGGTCTCTATTCCCACAGATCGGTCAGTGGGTGTTGGAGAAGAAGCTGTCTTCTTCACCGGGACCGGCCGATCGGCCAGCTTCTTCACGATCTTCAATTCCGCCTGATCATCAGACCGGCTCATCAGCGTATACGTGGTGTTGATATGAGCGCTATCCGCCTGGGTGAACGGTGCGAAGAACATATCGGCGAATTCAACTGGTGATCCTTGAGCGAGGCCTTTTCCGAAGGCTTCGAAAAGAAATCCGACCTGTTGATCGATGGAGCTTTCGATCATGCTCTCATTCTCGAACCGGTGCAACAAAGGCTGAAGCGAAGCCTCTACCTGCTGGGCGATCGCCGCATCCTTCTTCCGCAGGGCGCGTAGGCAATGGTCTGCAGCTCGCTTCACGAATTCACGCAGATCGGTGGCGTTCAACAATCGCGGTGCGCCGCTATCGCGATCCACTTCGTACCGGATGATCATCCGCCGGAACGGTTCCACCTCGGAGGGGAAGCCGGTCTCGAAATATGGTTTGAGCATCGGCAGCACCATGTTCTCGTGGTCGATGGAGATCATCACCACTTCGGGCGTGATATCATAAACCCGCACTTTCGCACTCGTATTGTATGGAATGATCGTATCCATCCTTTCACCTTCCGCATTCACTGCGGTGATCGTTTGCGTGCGCGTGATGTACATGGTGCGCAGATCATCGCGCTTCCACTTCGGAATGATGAAAAGTTCCTGCCCGAGCGCTGCGGACGTGATCAGCAACAGGAGAGTGCATGGGAGCATGCGGAGTAAAAATGATCGCATTGTGCTAAGTAACTAAAACCGCCCGATCGCCGAAAGCCGTCAACGTTCCACCATGATCATATGCTGAAGCACCCTTCGGCCCCGGCGATCTTCCACTATGAACACGTATGTGCCTGTGGCAAGAGATCGCAGATCGAACACTGGATCGTTCTCCACGGATCCAAGAATGCGCTGATCCAGAAGGCGGCCGGCCATGTCGGTGATCGTGAGCTTCGATCCTTCGGAGAGCTGCCCGGTGATGATCACATGATCCGCTGCCGGGTTAGGATGGATCATGATGTTTTGGGAATGACGATCCTCCAGGCCGGTGGTGATCGATGCGTCGAGCCTGTACAACGTTCCACCTTGATGCCCAATGTAAAGTTCGCCTTCGTGGTCCTCTCCAATGCACGTCAACCCGAATGGAAGATCGCTGGCGAGCTGTTCGGGCAACCAACCCCCGCTCCCGTCAGGAAGGAGTGAACGGATCACACCGGCGCACAGATCGGTGTACAGGTATCTACCGTAGAGTTGCGGATAGGTCTCACCGCGGTAGACGCGGCCACCGATGATCGCACACCAGCCTTCGGTATGCGGATGAACGATCACCGGTTGCTCGTGATCGGTGATCGCTCCACAATCAGTTGCATCTGGAATGGGGGCGAGGCCTTCGAAGCAACGCCAGCCGAAATTCCACCCGCCACCGGATCCAGCTTCGATCAGGTCGATCTCCTCCCATTGTTGCGCACCCACATCACCGAACCAAAGATCGCCCGTCAGCCGGTCGAAGGACATGCGCCACGGATTGCGGAGGCCGTAGGCCCAAACTTCCTGAACGGTATCGATCGAATTAGCGAACGGATTGTCCGGTGGAATGGCGAAACCGGCGCTATCGCCTGAAACATCGATCCGCAGGATGGAGGCCAAGGGCTCCGTAAGATCCTGGCCGTTCACGGGGAATGCGCCATCGCCAAGGCTGAAATACAGCATGCCATCGGGTCCGAACTTCAGATCGCCGCCTTTGTGGATGTTGCTGGGGTGTGGATAGGTCCAGAGGATCTGTTCCGATGAAAGATCGCCGACGTTCGGATCGGAGGATACCTGGAAGCGTGAGATGCGGGTATATACCTGATCGGTGAGCGCCGTGTAATGCACATAGAAGTGACCGGTATTCTCGAAATCCGGATCGAAGGCAAGTCCCAGGGAACCAAGCTCCCCGGAACCCCAGACCTGTGCGCTCAGATCCATGAATGGTTGCGGCAGCACTACGCCGTTCAGCACTATGCGGATGATGCCGTTCTGGGTGAGGCAGAAGAGCCGGTCGTCGCCCGCATGGCTTATATCGACCAGGAAACCCAGGCCTGTCGTTACAGGTTGCAGTTCCACTTCCGGTTGTGCCGATAAGCGGGAGAAGAGGAACAGGAATGGTAGCAGATATCTCATCGCCCCGCAAAGGTATCCAGTGCTTACAGGCAAAGTGGATCCCCGATCGTACCGATCGGTATAAAATGGAAAGGACCGCTCCACCAAGTGGAACGGTCCTTCATCAATTCAGATCCTGCTATTACACCAATTACTTGGGCGTAGCTGGTGAAGCCGGTGTGGCTGGGGTGGCCGGAGTGGCCGGAGTGGCCGGAGTTCCCTTGGTACCAGGTGTGGCACGAGTGGCCGGTGTGGCAGGTGTAGTACCAGAAGGTGTGGTGGTACGCGTGGTGGTCGTGCTGTAACGCTCGTACTGCTCCTCCGTAAGTACTCCACGAACTTCCTTGTCACGACGATCAAGAAGATCATTGTAACCAGGTGCGTTCATCGGATCATCTCCGAGAGCGCGGTATTCACGATCGTAACGCTCATCGATCTCACGCAAACGCTCGGTCTGTGTCTTGTCCAGTCCCATTTCAGTGGAACGTGTTTCATCGAAACGCTGCCATGCACTGTTCTCCTGTGTGGTCGTAGTGGTGGTGGTGCGCTCGGTTGTGCGGGGAGGAGGAGCATCCATGGTACCTCCATCCGTTCTACTATTGCTGTTCGGTGTTGTTTGCGCAGTTGCGCCGATCGCGAACACAAGGCTCGCCATGGCCGCTACACGGCCGAGGTTGTTCTTCCAGAAACGGTTCATTGATCTAAGGTTTGGCCCCGGCAGGGACAGATCAGGGACCAGATCGGCGTTGTTCGTGGGAGAGCGCATTTTCAGGCGACGATCAATGGGAATGGAACGATGGATCGAAGAACAGCCGCGATGATCTGGACCTTTAAGTTCGCAGGTCACTCCGGGTAACGTGGATGCCATTACCCGATCGGCCCAACACTGTGGGGCGAAAGGAACACTTCCGGTCAGAATTGGAAATAGATGAACGGGACCATTTCCGCCGTAACGGTCTGGTAGATCGCCAGCACCACGACGATCGAAATGCCTGCGATCACGGCCAGTGGCGCACGCGCGAACCAAAGCCGGTAGCGCTGCTTGAACGCTTCCGGCAGCCAATGGATGATCAAGCCGGCAAGCATTACGAGAAATACATTGCGGAACCCTGCGATCACATCACCCGCCAGGTGAAGGCCAGGATCGAAAGTGATCTGGTGAAGGATCTCGTTGACCGTCTCCAGCGAATCACTGCGGAACCAGATCCGTGTGAAGGTGATGAACGTGAAGGTGATGAACACCGCCCATGCA
>JAEYYE010000341.1 GCA_023430945.1 Bacteroidota bacterium | reverse complement strand
GTGTATGAGATCGATGAGAAAGCACCTGTCTCGATCGAGCTCGTTGATGTGAGCGGCAAGATCGTTCGCACCTTCAACGAGGGCACCAAGGCACCTGGAAGGCATCAGCTCAACTTCGATGTTTCCGATCTGCAGGAAGGAGTGTACTTCCACGTGGTGCGTGCCGGCGAAAGCCAGGTAACAGGCCGCATGGTGGTGGTGAAGTAACCGATCCGTTCCCTATTGGAGAAGGGCCGCCGATCTGGCGGCCCTTCTCATTTTTTCACGGTCCATCCTCATTGATCCGGTTCATCACTCTTTCAGGTAAAGCCGCCGAGCACGATCCTAGTTTTCGCCGGAAACCAACAGGGAAAGATCATGAGAACGGCGGGTACCATATTCTTCAGCATCATGCTTCTGCATACGAATGCGCAGGAGGCGTTCTATCTCGAGACCTTCGATGAAAGCTTCGGCGATTGGACACAACATACGCAGGAAGGCATCGTGGATTGGGTGTGGACCGACGAAGGTCCTGGATCCACGGGATCCACCTACCCGGTGCCGCCGCTGAACACCAGCACGGGCTGGGCAATGATAGATGATGATCACGAAGGACAGATCGGAATGCCCACGGAAGCTTTTCTTGTTTCACCGGTGATCGATCTCTCCAGTGCGCCACCCGACCTGAAGCTGGAATTCGATCAGTACTTCCAGGAATGGCAGAACGATCTCACCTACGTGGGCATCAGTACCAACGGCGGCATTTCGTGGACGGAGGTGCTGATCAACCAGGGAGTTGGACGGGATCTGCGGCCCAATCCGGAATTGAAGAGCATCAACATTTCGGATCTTGTCGCGGCCGATCCTGCGAACGTGCAGATCAGGTTCCGGTACAAGTCGATCTGGGACTATGGCTGGCAGATCGATAATATCGGGATCTACGAACTGCCACCGTATGAACTGGAATTGATCGATGGAACCATTTCGCACAGCGGCGATGGAACGGAATTCGGCCGCGTACCCGCCGATCAGTTCGGAACGGAGCTGTACGTGGCTGCCCAACTCTTCAACGGTGGATCGATGCCGCTGAACGATGTGATCGTTTCGATCGAAGTGTTCGGGCCGAATGGTCTTCCTGCTTACACGCACGATCTGCAACTTGCCGAATTACCATCGTGGGATACTGTCACGGTGAGTGCGATGATCACGGTGCCTCCGTCAGTTGCAGGGATCTACCATGCCACGTTCACGGCCACGTGCACCGAAGGCGGCCAGGAAAGCGATCCAACGAACAACGCACACCACCATAATTATTCGATCGAAGCGGACATGTACTGCCTTGATGGGATCGGCGTGCATCCGCCGGAGAACGAGCGAACGCTTTCGATCGGGACGGGATCGTTCCTTGATAACGCTGATGCGCTTCTGCTGATGAACTACTTCCTCGTACGCGAACCGCTCACCGTGTACGGCCTGCAGTTCGATCTCGGCCCTGGATCGCAGCCGGGTGGTTTCGTGGTGGTGAACATCCTCGATTCGTCCGAAGTGGTGAGCGATCTGGTGGATCAACCGCTGGAACAAAGTGAACTGCACGACATCACACAAAGTGATATCGATGCTGGTACGGTGAACGTTGCCTTCAATTCGCCCGTTCTGCTTCAACCGGGAGCGTATTATGCCGGGGTCTCGTTGAACAGCATCAGCAACACGGCCGATATTTCGATCGTGGATGATGCGACCGTTGCACAACCGGTGCGCGCTGCGTTGATCAATACTTCAAGTGACGGATTGACCTATGCCAATGGGAACGCTTTCGCGATCAGGCTGCTGTTGGATGGATCGGCCATTTCGGTCGAAGAGGCGCAAGGCGATCTTCATTTCAGCGTGGAGCCGAATCCGACCAGCGGACAGATCTCGATCGATATGAACGGGCACGATCGGTTCGATTATGAACTGCGTGACCTTGCAGGGCGAACGATCCGATCGGGTGCTGCGCCAACTCCGGCTATGGATATTTCCGATCTGCCAGGCGGCGTGTATGTGCTGAAGATCATGAGCAGGGGTTCGATCGGTACCGCGCGGGTGGTGAAGCAATAGCCAGTACCGGAGTGATGGTTGGACGGCCGCAGGGTGATCCTGCGGCCGTTCACCGTTCATAGCCACCGTTGATCGGTCCCGGATCACCGCTTCTTCAACGCGTTCGTGCGGTACTCTTGGAAGGTGACGGAACGCTTCGTTGACAGACGGTTGTTGACGAAAAGTTGAAACTGAGCGGATCACCCATATTTTTGTCCCTTGCACGATCGATAATCGAACCAATCAACTTTAACAATGAGGAAGATCTACTTTTCGGCAGTGTTATTCACACTTGGAGCTGGTGCAGCCTTGGCGCAGTCCAGCTCCTTGCCGGCGTTGAAAGCTCCCCGCGCGGCCAAGCCGGGGGACTATGTTCTGCAGTTGCCCCATCCTTACGAGCGTCCTGTTAGTGTGAACCGGGCCGATCCGTTCTGGACGGAGGATTTCACCGGTGGCGCCATTCCTGATGGCTGGACCAATGTGGATGATATGACCCCGCTCGGGACACCTGAGGTGATCTTCGAGTGGAGCGATGATCCTACAGCGGTAGAAGTGGCTTCCTTGGGCCACCCACATATCGCCATGTTCAATGCGGCCTCCGCAACGAACGGTTACCTGTGGGCGAATTCCGATCGGGGCCTTACAGCAGCTCCAGCATCCAACCACTTGACCCGTCTTACCACCACTGCGATCGACTGCTCCGGCCAGCCAACTGTGCGCTTGAGCTTCGCATCGGTGATCGGAGTGTTCGACAACCCTGCAATGGAATTCGTAAAGGTTCGCGTGAGCACCGATCTCACCAACTGGACGGATTTCTTCCCTTTCCCATGCCTCGACACGGGTTCGCCTGTTCCTCCTTGTGAGCGTTTCTCGGCGAACCCAGAGATGGTGGAACTCAACATCTCCAGTGTGGCCGCGAACCAGCCTGCGGTATACATCCAGTGGGAATGGCAGGGTGGCTGGGAATACTACTGGGCGATCGATGATGTGCAGCTTTCAGCTGTGCCCGATTACTCACGCGTGCTCGTGACCACGACCGCTTCACACGTTGCCGATAGCCTTGAGTACGCCCGCATCCCATCCGGACAGCTCACCACTGACTTCGTGCTCGGTGGCCAGGTTCGCAACGATGGTCTTTCCGCACAGAACAACGTGGTACTCACCGTTACCGTGAACGGCCCAGGCGGAGCGACCTTCAGCTCTACGCAGACCGCAACTTCGATCGCACCGGATGAGACCTACTTGTTCGAAGAGATCATTTCACTCCCCGGCGCGCTCGCAGAAGGCTTGTACACTGTGGATTATGCCGTTAACTCTGATGAAGATGCACAGGAGGAAGATCTCACCGATGATGTGGATCAGCGCGTATTCGAAGTGAACGATGATCTCTACAGCCTCGATGGTTTCGGAGTGATCCCTCCTGCCGATCTTACGGAAACTTCCCTGGGTTCGGATAGCTTCGAGGATGGTGAGGATGGACTGCTCCTCCTTACGTTCTACACATTGAACGCACCTACGACCGTATACGGCATCGAAGCCTTGATCACACCAGGCTCCACCGAAGGTGCGAACATGATCATGAGCGTACACAGTGCGGAGAACATCAATCTCAATGATGTCACATCCTCACTTGCCGAAAGCGATCTGATCAGCGTTACAGGTGCGAACATCGCTAGCGGTAGCGTAGTTGGAACGTTCTCAGCGCCGCTCGATCTCGAAGCAGGTGACTACTACGTGGCGACCCAGCTTCTCAGCAATGGTGGTGCGAACCACGTGCGTGTGCGTGATGATGCCACCGTACCACAGGTGAGCGGTGCAAGCCTGATCTACATTCCCAACGATCAGCTTTACAGCAACGGCAATGCGATCGCACTGCGCATGATGCTCGATCCAACCGTTTCGATCAACGAAGAGGAACTGGTGAACGTGAGCGTTTACCCGAACCCGACCGAAGGTCTGGTGAACATCTTCATGGGCGAGACCGGTACCTACAATGTTGAAGTGTTCAATATGATCGGTGAGCGCGTGCACACCGGGAACTTCACCAACAACACGGTGCTCGATCTGAACGGTCATGCACAAGGTGTCTACATGGTGCACATCAGCAACGACAAGGCTTCCTCCATCCAGCGCATCACGCTGAAGTAGGAAGGATCTATTCAACAAGAAGCCCCGGTGATACATCGCCGGGGCTTCTTGTTTTCCGATCGGTGCGATCAGCGATCGGTGAGCCCTTTCTTCACTTCGCGCATCAACCCGCTGGCGAAGATGAACTCGTTCAATTCCTTGTTGTCGCTTTGCAGTAGTTCCTTCTGGTTGCCGCTCCACCACATCTTTCCTTCATGGATGAAGATGATGTTGTCGCCGATCTCCATCACTGAATTCATGTCATGCGTGATCACCACGGTGGTGGTATCGAACTCTTCCGTGATCTCCTTGATCAGATCATCGATGAGGATGCTCGTCTGTGGATCGAGCCCACTGTTGGGTTCATCGCAGAAAAGGTATTTCGGGTTCATGGCGATCGCCCGGGCTATGCCCACACGTTTCTGCATGCCACCGCTCAACTGCGCCGGGTAGAGCTTATCCTTCTCCACGATGTTCACGCGTCGCAGACATTCATGCGCACGTTCCTCCATCTGCTTGCGCGATTCATTGCTGAACATCTTCAGCGGGAACATCACGTTCTCGATCACCGTGAGGCTGTCGAACAGCGCCGAGCCCTGGAACAGCATACCGATCTGCTGGCGGATCTCGCGCTTCTCATCGGCATTCATATCGTGGAAGGAGCGGCCCTCATACAATACCACGCCTTCTTCCGGCCGGTGAAGCCCCACGATGCATTTGGCAAGCACGCTTTTTCCCGATCCGCTCTTGCCGATGATCTGGTTCACCAGTCCTTTGCGGAACTGTGCATTGATATCGGTGAGTACCTGCAGATCGCCGAAGCGCTTGCTCACTCCCTTCACTTCGATCATACGAGCAGCACTTGTGTTAGCGCATAGTTGGCGATAAGGATAACCACGTTGCTGTATACCACTGCTTTCGTGCTGCTGATCCCCACTTCGCGGGTGCCGCCGCGTGTGAAGTAGCCCTGGTATGCGCTCACCGTTGCGATGATGAACGCGAATACAACGGTCTTGATCAAGGCATAGGTGATCGTGAACGGATCGAAATCATATTGGATCCCGTAGATATAATCCACCGAGGAAACGATCCCGGTGCCCACACCGGCCATCCAGCCACCGAAGATGCTAAGGAACATGCTTGTGATCACCAGGAACGGGTTGATCAGGATCGAAGCGGCGATCTTCGGGAGAATGAGGTACCCTGCGGAATTCACACCCATGATGTCGAGCGCATCGATCTGTTCGTTAACCCGCATCGATCCGATCTCGGCCGCGATGTTCGATCCGACTTTTCCGGCAAGGATCAGTGAAATGATGGTGGGACTGAATTCGAGGATCGTGCTTTGCCGTGCGGTGAAGCCCACTACATAGGCCGGTATCCAGGCCGAATCGATGTTGGTGCTCGTCTGTATGGTGATCACCGCGCCCATGAACACGGAAAGCAGCGCCACGATGCCAAGGCTCTTCACACCAAGCAGATCCATTTCCTCGATGGTACGTAACCAATAAAGCTTCAGGCGTTCAGGCCGGCTGAACGTCGCCTTTAACAGGAGCATATAACGACCGATGTGATAAAGCAGCTGCATCCGAATGCCAATAGGTGGCTAAAATAGCCGTTCAACAGAGGTTGAAGGTCGAAACAGCCCATCGAATGCAGGCGTTTCGCTAATTTTCACCCGGAGGAGCTACTATGAGCCATTTTGTCAGAATATTCAACCGTTTGATTCTTTCTGTCAGTATTCTGGTGGTAACCGGTTGTGCTTCACAACCTTCCAAATACAAACGGAAAAAAGGTTGTGACTGTCCGAAATGGAATATGCACGATCTGCCCGATCAACGTGGGATACGTGCTAATTTCGGCCCCACCACCTTTCAATATCGCGAGCACTGCTGAAGGGGGGAGATGATCGATAGATCTTGAGAGATGGCTTTTTCAACCGACCTTGACCAACTTCGCCGGCATGTGCCCGCTGCGGCATTTCCAGTCGTTGTACACTGGCTTCGCCGCAACCCGGTGTTGGTGCGCATCGTACGGCCAAGACAGACCAAGCTTGGTGATTACCGCAGCGCCACGCGTACGCAACCACATCGCGTCAGCGTCAATTCAGACCTGAACAAATACGGTTTCCTTGTAACACTGATCCACGAGTTCGCGCATTATTCCACCTATGTGCGCACGCGCCGTTGGAAGGATCCGCATGGAGCATATTGGAAGAGCGAGTACGCGCGGCTGATGCGACCGTTCATGAGCCGGCAGGTGTTCCCGGCCGATGTGCTGCGCGCCCTGGAAAGCCATCTCATGGATGCACCGGCGAGCAGCTGCACCGATCAGGAATTGATGCGTGTGCTTCGCAAGTACGATGCGGATCCTCGTCCGCTGTTGGAGGAACTGCCCGAGCGCACGCTCTTCAGGTTCAACGAACGGATCTTCGTGAAAGGACCGCAACTGCGCAAACGTTACAAGTGCCATTGCCTGAACGACCGGCGCACTTACTTCATCGATCCACTTGCGGAAGTGCATATCCACACTCCGCTCCAGGCACGCAAGGCGTCGTAATGCCTTCGTTGCAGCAAGCGAACATGACGAAAGAACATACGTGGTGCGTGATCATGGCGGGCGGTGTTGGCAGCCGCTTCTGGCCGATGAGCCGCAGCGCCTATCCCAAACAATTCCTCGATTTCCTCGGCCTGGGCCGCACATTGTTGCAGATGACCTACGATCGCTTCCTCGCGATCTGCCCGAAGGAGAACATCCTGGTGGTGACCAATGCGCAATACGCCGCGATCGTGAAGGAGCAATTGCCCGATCTGGCCGATCACCAGATCCTGCCCGAGCCCAGCAGGCGTAACACTGCGCCATGCGTGGCCTATGCGAACGAAGTGATCGCCGCGCGCGATCCGGAGGCGTGCATCATCGTGGCGCCGAGCGATCACCTGGTGCTGAACGAAAAGGAATTCCAGAGTACGGTTGCACTCGCGTTGGATCAGGCGCGCAGCGGGGACCGGCTTGTTACGCTGGGGATCATGCCCACTCGGCCCGATACCGGTTACGGGTACATCCAATTCGTTCCCGCCGAGAAGCCGCATCCGTTGATCAAGAAGGTGAAGACCTTCACCGAAAAACCCGATCACGCCACAGCGCTCAGGTTCATTGAAAGCGGAGATTTCCTCTGGAACGCCGGCATTTTCATCTGGTCGTTGAAGAGCATCGATCGTGCGTTCAAGGAACACCTGCCGCAACTGCAGGAAAGGTTCGTTGAGGGCCGCGGTACCTATGGGACCACGAATGAACACACCTTCATCCAAGGCGCTTACGCCGATTGCCCGAACATCTCGGTTGATTACGGGATCATGGAAAAGGCGAAGAACGTGTACACGATCGTGAGCGATTTCGGATGGAGCGATCTGGGTACATGGGGAAGTTTGTTCACCCATCTTCCAAAGGACACGGAAGGCAATGCCGCCGTAGGCCGATCCACCAGGCTCTACGATTGTGCGAACAACATGGTGCACATGCACGACGACAGGTTGCTCGTGATGCAGGGGATGGACGATATGATCGTTGTGAGCACCGATGATGCGCTGCTGATCTGCCGGAAACGCGATGAGCAGAAGATCCGCCAGTTCGTGAACGATCTGCAGGCCGAAAGCGGCGATCGGTACATTTGATCCGCGTTCCACCGGAACACCGGAGCTTCGCCCAACACATGCGCTGGCCAGGTACCCGAACCATTCTGCTGCTTGTCGCCGGCACCATCGCGCTCACGTTACTCTATCTCTTCGATCCGGCGACCACACAGGGTTTTCTTCCGTGTCCGTTCCGCACCATCACCGGCCTGCTATGCCCGGGTTGCGGGGCGCAACGTGCTATGCATGATCTGCTCCACGGCCGTATCGCCGAAGCGTTCGCACACAATCCGGCATTGGTGATAACGCTGCCGCTGCTCGGCCTGCAATGGCTTGCCCCGCAGGTGTTGCGTCTCGATCGGAACCCGGCTTATGATAATCGGATCGTGATGTTCTGGCTGGTCGCGGTGCTGTTCTGGGGTGTGGCACGCAATCTTTTTACGGCCGCTCATGTACATTGATCCCGTTCCAGTTCCTGTAAATTGCGGCCATTGAGCAGAGCGATCATTCCATTGCAGAAAAGTAGCGTGCCGCAGTACGATATGATCACCGATCGGTCCGCGCTGGTGGAACGTGCTTCACAGCTTGCGGATAGCAAGATCGTGGCGCTGGATACAGAGGCATCGAGCTTCCACCGTTACCGCGAACGCGTATGCCTGGTGCAGATCAGTGATCGTGATCGCACGCTGCTCATCGATCCTCTGTCGATCGATGATCTTTCACCGTTGCGCACATTGCTCGCCGACAAGCAGATGGAAGTGGTGATCCACGATGCGGACTATGATCTGCGGATCCTTGCGCGCCACCACGATATCCGCGTGGAGAACGTGTTCGATACATTGGTCGCTGCGGAATTATTGAACGAACCGGAGATCGGTCTCGCCGCATTGCTCGGACTTTACCTTGGGATCAAGGTCGACAAGAAGTTCCAGAAGGCTGATTGGAGCCGGCGACCTCTGCCGGTGGACATGTTGGAATATGCCGCGGGCGACACCGCGCACCTGATCGAACTGCGCGACATCCTTGCAGAGAAATTGAAGCGGAAGGACCGGTGGGAATGGGCCGTTGAGGAATTCGCGTTGCTCACCGATGCGCCCTTCAACCTGGCGGTGAACGAAGAACCCGCATTCCTGCGGATGAAGGGCGCGAAGCTGCTGAAACCACATCAACTGGCCATCCTGCGCGAACTGCACATGTGGCGCGATGGCATCGCAGAACAGGCGGACCGGGCGCCTTTCATGGTGATCGGCAACGATGTGCTTCTTTCACTTTCGACCCATCCGCCGCAGGGCATGAAGGAGCTGATGGAAGTGAAAGGCATCAACCCCAAGCTGATCGAACGGCATGGCGATCGGATCATGGCCGCGATCGAAAAGGGGAGGGACCTGCCGAAGGAGAAATGGCCGCGCGTGCCGAAGCCGAAGCGCTGGGAGAAGGATCCGGATCATGAAGCGCGGTTGAAGCGGTTGAAGTCCGCGCGCGATGCGATGATGAAGGATTTCGATCTGCGCCCTGGGATCGTGGCCGCCAACGGTCTGCTCATGGAGATCGCGCGCACCATGCCGGGCGATCTTGAAGCACTGGCGGCATTGCCGGGAATGCGCCGCTACCAGGTGAAGCATTTCGGCGACGCGCTGCTGCGCGCGTTGTGATCGCGATCACCGAAGTCGTACTTTGGTGGTCATATCCGATCCTTCGATGCAGATCCCGAGATACCTTCTACTACCGGCCGCTTTCGTTTCTCTTCACGCCGGCGCACAAACATTGGTGGATAGCATTCCGTATCCCGGCATGTTGAACCTGGCCTTCTGGGGCATCCATGTAACCGCGGATACGATCTTCCTTGGATCTGATGCTTCCGGTGCCATCCATTTTTCAGATCATGAGGGGAACATTGCAGGCTCGCTCGCGACACCGCATGATTTCAACCATGGTTTGATCAAACGCCCGGATTCCTACTTGATCGCGAGTGATTATACCTCGAGTGGAGCAACGCTGCACGAATTGGATCTGCAGGGAACGCAGATCAATGAGTGGGTATTCCCACCGGGTGTAACCGGCACCTCTTCCGGGATCGGCGACCTGGAGGAGGCCGGCGGCGGTGCGATCTGGTTCACCATGTATTATCCTGATTCCGACAACTATCCCTACGCATATGCCTACAAATGGATGCCTGGATCGGAGACTTTCCTCGATACGGTTCCCCTACAGGGTGATCAACCGTATGGGATCGCGGTGAAAGGTGATACACTTTATTACGTGACGGACGATCTTGATGGCGACCTAGAAAAGATCTATTCCTATGATCTTGTGAACGGGACCGATCTGGGTTCCGTGGACCTTCCAGATACGCCGATCGACAACGATCAGCGGCCGTTCGGGCTTCATTATTACAATGGGCATCTTTATCTCGTGGCAAATCGGCAGGGCGGATCGGCGTTCGCGCACCAGACCATATTCATCTATTCGTTGGATGGCACGGTGGGGATGGAGGTGAAGGAGAAGGCGGATGGACCACGGATCTTCCCGAACCCGGCGAACGATCGGATCGTGATCGAGAACCCGGGCGCGAGCATCGGATCGGAACTTGAGATCTTCGATGCGAGCGGAAAACTGGTGCTGCGATCCAGGATCACATCACATCGGCAATCGATCGCTGTGGAAAAGCTGGTTCCGGGAAATTACTCGTTGAAGATCTCGGGATCGGAACATTCCGGCCGCTTCACGATCGCACGTTGATCCGTTACGAAGGCCGGCCTTTCAGCTCTCAGTGATCCTTGATCTTGTTCCCTTCAGGATCGAAGATCAAGGTGCGCACGAATCTTTGGCCGATCACATTTCCGTTCAGTGCTTTCCTGCCAATGAAGAGCAGGATCGGATCGCCGTTCGCATCCGTCTTGAAGGCAATATCCAGTCTTCCTGATCGAGTTTCGATCAACGTGGAAGGATCGTACTTCTTCTGGAGTTTCTTCAGCAGTTGCTCACCGATCGGCATGGACTGAAGGTACGGCTCTGGGGAAAAGAGAACGGCGCCAGATCGGCGCCGTTCATGATCTTTCCGATCGCACGGTTCACTCGGCCAACACCATCACCTTGTTGCCGAACACTTCCACTACACCACCTTTCACCGGGAACACCTGTTCACCGCTGGCAGATCTCACCTTCACATCACCGGCTTTAAGAACGGTGATCAGCGGCGCATGGTTCTCAAGGAAACCCATGCTTCCGTCCACGCCGGGGACCGTAACGCTCGTCGCTTCGCCCTGGTACAGTGACTTGTCCGGTGTGATGATCTCTACGCGCATGATCAGGCTTTGGCAGCGTCGGCAAGCATTTTCTTACCGGCGGTGATCACATCTTCTATCGTGCCCTTCAGGTTGAACGCAGCTTCAGGATATTCATCCATGGCGCCGTCCATGATCATGTTGAAGCCTTTGATCGTTTCTTCGATCGGCACCATTACACCAGGCAGGCCGGTGAACTGTTCGGCCACGAAGAACGGCTGCGAGAGGAAACGCTGCACACGACGGGCGCGGCTCACGGCCAGCTTGTCATCTTCGCTGAGTTCGTCCATGCCAAGGATGGCGATGATGTCCTGCAGTTCCTTGTAACGCTGAAGGATCTCCTGGACCGCACGGGCGGTGTTGTAGTGATCCTCGCCGATGACCTGCGGGT
>JAEYYE010000152.1 GCA_023430945.1 Bacteroidota bacterium | reverse complement strand
CACCACGGTACCGCAGATGGTGGCCACCCTGCCCACCTGGTATTTCGCCTGCACGCTGTTGAACATGCCTTTCGGTAGTGGCGCCCTGATCGGTCCCACTTCATTGCGGAAGGGATCGTGGGGCGTGTACCATGCATGAGGATCGCGCATCGCTTCGATGTTCCTCTCCACCGCATCATCGAGCCCATGGAAAAGGTCCAGGCCGGTGACCGATTCGATGCTATCGATGCTCACGGCATAGCCGATGGATGATCCATCGAGCCTGTGGTTCGGCATGAGGAAACCGATCGCTTTCACCGTATCCGCATCCAGATCGGCGATCGCCTTGAAGAAGGCCTTCGGGATGGAAACTTCGCTGGCGCCACGCGTGGTCCCCAGTACCGGCGGATCATCTTCCAACACCGGACCTGTCACCACGAAAAGTCTCCGGCCGGTATGGTGCACATACCGCCGGATCCGATCCTCCATTTCGGCCCACTGGCCACGGTTCATGTCGGGGAATTGCGGTGCGATGTTGCTGAAGAGGTACGTGGCCTGCAGCGCCCTTGCATCCCAGCGCATGTCAGCGCTCGGCACAAGATGACCACGGTCGAAACCGCTGCCGCGATAATCAAGATCGATCGCGGTGCCGGTGGTCACGAGCGGATCGGGAATGAACGAATCGATCCGCGCGAGATCACCTTCGATCAGTTCCGGTGAAGCGATGTGCGCGGTCCATTTCGCAAGTTCATGTTCCTCATCGTACACCAGTACATGGCCGGGATGGATGACCGGAATTTCATCCTTTTGGATCTTCGGAATGCCGATCTGCAGCAGATCCCGGCGGATGATCGCCAACTTGATGGAATCCATCCGGCCCACCAGATCCGCCTCTTTCCTCTGTAGAAGGATCCGTTCCTTCTCCAATTCGCCCAATCGCCGATCGAGGTCGCTTTGTGCGCAGCTGGCGGTGAGGCACAGGATCGCGATCGGCAGAAGGAAGCAGCGTGAACGGATCATTGCGCATGAAGATATTCCAACGGCCTTGGCTTCACCATTCCGGCCAGTTCCTGAAGCGCTCGATCGAGCATTTCGTTCCCGTTCAGGATCGGTCGGTGCATGAGATCTCCGATCCGCGTCAACGCAGTTCCAAGATCGATCGCATGCTGGGTTTGAATGATGAATTCTCCCGTATTGGAATGAAGTCTTCCGAGATATTCCTGTTCCGGCTGGCCGGGCGTTGGGATCAGTAGCGCCGATCTGCCCAGACTTTTCAGATCCATGATCGTGCTGTAACCACACCGTGCGACAACGAGCTTGCAGTGGATGATCTCTTCGGCGAGCCGTTCCGTTGGCAGGTGCGGTACGATCGTGATGTTGCCGGTTCGTTCGATCGGAGCGCCTGGGATCCCACGTACCAGAAGATGTGTGCCGTTCACCTGATCCATCTTGCGGATCAGGATCTTTTCAAGCAGGGAACGTTGCGGCTCAGGTCCGCTGATGATCGCGACGATCCGCCGATCGGAGGATCCATGTGGGATCGGGGCAAAACGGCTCAATGAACCGATGTAGCGCGCGTTGCCGGGAAGGTTCCTTCCATGTGAAAGATCACTGGCGAGACCAGGCGGATCCGGCCGATCCACGATCCAGCACCGATCGAACCGATCGATATGGCGTTGGTTCATCCAGATCGCGATCCTTCTTCCAACGTTCAGCTGCGGAAAGACCTGGTGCGTCATCAATATACCCGGGATACGCGGATCCCTTACACCGAAACGCTGATCGCTGATGATCGCATCGATCCGATGTGCGTCGATGACCTTCTTCGTCCGATCATGTTCGCGTGAAATGCTTCGGAGCAGTGATGGCAGTTGAAGTGCGATCGCAATGGATTGATCTCCGGAAGACGAATAGCGCACCGGTCTTCCTTCGATCCTATGAAATTCCAGATCCGGGAACTCATCGCGTAACAATTCGAGCGGCGCCTTGTCGGCACCGATCACCGGTATGGCATCATGGTGAAGCAGACGCCGGATCACGGGAATGCAGCGCGTGGCATGGCCCAGGCCCCAATCCAGCGGCGCAACGAGTATCCTGCTTCCATTGAACACACGCCAAAGATCATCGCTGTGCCGAGTATTTTCGCGCCCCGCGCATGGGAAAGAACAAGATCCGCCGTTTCGAGGAGAACCTCACCTTCGATCATGTGGTGCAGCCCACGTTCGAGGAATTATCGAAGACGGATCTTCACTTGAAGGGCCGCTGGAACGAATTTCTTTTTCGTCGAAGGGCGCCCCTTGTGCTCGAACTTGGTTGTGGGCGTGGGGAGTACACGCTCGGCCTGGCAAGGCTTCATCCCGATCGGAATTTCATCGGTGTGGACATCAAGGGTGCGCGTATCTGGCGCGGTGCTAAGAATGCGCTGGAGGAAGGTTTGCCCAACGTGGCTTTCCTGCGCACGCATGTCGATCACATCCTTCGCTGTTTCGGGAAGCATGAAGTGGACGAGATCTGGCTCACCTTCTCCGATCCGCAGATCGGCAAAGCGCGCAAACGGCTCACAGGTCCGCTTTTCCTTGATCGTTACCGGCAGATCCTGAAGCCCGGCGGCCTGATCCATTTGAAGACCGACAGCCCGTTACTCTACGGATACACACTGGATCAGATCGAAGAACAAGAATTGCGGTTGATCGAAAAGAGCGATGATGTCTATGCGGATCTGATCCATCGCGTGAGCACTGCGGAACAAGCGGTGTTGGGGATACGGACGTACTATGAAAGCATGTGGTTGAAGGAGGGCCGGACGATCCATTATATCCGCTTTCAGCTGGATCCAGCGAAATGAAGAAACGCACCTTGATCGGCGATGCGGTGCAGGAGCGCGACTTCTTCGCCGATGTGATGGACGTGGTGCGGAAGATCCCACGGGGCCGGGTGACCTCTTATGGTGCGATCGCAAAATACCTGGGCGCCGTGCGCAGCAGCCGCATGGTGGGCTTCTGCCTCAATGGATCGCATTCGGTGAAACCGAAAGTGCCGGCGCATCGCGTGGTGAACCGGATCGGCATGCTCACTGGCAAGCACCATTTCGGCACGCCAACGCAAATGCAGGAAATGCTGGAGCGCGAAGGAGTGGAGGTGAAGGAAGATCAGGTGGTCGGGTTCGATCGGCTTTTCTGGGATCCTGCGGTGGAGTTGGGGGTCTGAGGCATCGGCATAGGCCATACCTTTGCGCCACCGATGGCTTTTACGAAAGAAGCTGTTCTGAGCGCGCTTTCGCGCGTGATCGAACCCGACCTGAAGAAGGATATCGTTGAGCTCGACTTGGTGCGCGATATCCGCATCGATGGTTCGAAGGTGTACGTGAAGGTGGAAGTGAGCAATCCCGCCATGCACAGCCGCAAGCGCATGGAGGAGGCGGTGATCTTCAACCTGAAACAGGTGCTCGGTCAGGATCTGCAGGTGATCGTTGACGTATCACCGTTGAGCGGCGATCGCGGCCCGTTGCGCAAAGTGCTTCCGCGGGTTAAGCATATCGTGGCGATCGCGAGCGGAAAAGGCGGAGTGGGCAAGAGCACGATCGCAGCCAACCTCGCCGCAGGTCTGGCCGCGCGCGGAATGAAGGTGGGGCTGGTTGATGCGGATATCTACGGCCCGAGCATGCCGCTAATGTTCGATGTGCTGCAAGAAAAACCTGGTACGATCGAGAAGGACGGAAAGCATCTGATCGTGCCGATCGAGAGCTATGGTGTGAAGCTCTTGAGCATCGGTTTCTTCGCCCAGATCGATCAGGCGATCGCATGGCGCGGTCCCATGGCGACGAAGGCGCTCGAGCAACTGATCAAGGACGCTGACTGGGGTGAACTGGATGTGCTTTTCGTGGATCTTCCGCCCGGCACCGGCGACATCCATCTTTCGCTTGTGAACGCTGTTCCGCTGAGCGGAGCGATCATCGTGAGCACGCCACAGCAGGTTGCCTTGATCGATGCGCGGAAAGGCGTGGGATTGTTCGCGCTGCCCAGCGTGAACGTTCCGGTGCTCGGCATCGTGGAGAACATGGCCTGGTTCACGCCGGCGGAGCTTCCGCAGAACAGGTACCACATCTTCGGAAAGGGCGGGGCCGAGGCGCTGGCCACCGAATTGAAGGTGCCATTCCTGGGTCAGGTGCCACTTGTGCAGAGCATTCGTGAAGCAGGCGATGCCGGGCGGCCCGCAGTGCTGCAGAAAGATACCCCGGCGGCAGCGGCTTTTTCGGAGCTTTGTGATACCTTCCAGCTCCGATTGAAAGCGCTGGAGAATGCCGACCGTAAAGTTCCCGTTTGAAATGGACCAGCTTGAACACGCCCTGAGCGAAAAACGGATCCGTGAAGCGTTGGACGATCTGCGTCCATTCCTGGAAGCTGATGGTGGCGATATCACCCTGGAGGAATTCACTTCCGAAGGCATCGTGAAAGTGCGCCTGCATGGTGCGTGCAGGAACTGCAGCATGAGCCCGATGACGATGAAGGCCGGGGTGGAGGAAGCGATCAAACGTGTGGTGCCGGGCGTTATCGCGGTGGAATCGGTGGATATCGCCGCCAACTGACCGGATCTACACGCAGGTGACAC
>JAEYYE010000142.1 GCA_023430945.1 Bacteroidota bacterium | reverse complement strand
GTGTTCATCGGGACCGATCGCGGGATCATAAGCTTCCGCAGCGATGCCACGGATGGTGAAGCGGAGGTGAGTTGCGCGTCCGTTTTCCCGAATCCTGTAAGATCCACCCACACCGGCCCGATCGCGGTCACCGGATTGATGCGCGACAGCGAAGTGAAGATCACCGATGTGAGCGGCAACCTTGTCTTCCGCACGACCTCACTTGGGGGCCAGGCGATCTGGGATGGCAACAACATGGGCGGCGAGCGCGTTGCCACCGGTGTTTACCTGGTGTTCGCCACCGACCGTACCGGGGCGTACAAATGCAACACGAAATTGCTCGTTGTACGCTGACCGATGCTTCACACCACACGCGCCATCGTTCTCAAGACGATAAGGCACGGCGATACTTCCATCATCCTGAAAGCGTACACGCAGCAGTTCGGGCTGCGATCGTACGTGGTGCGCTCGAGCAGGAAGAAAGGCGGGCACCAGGCAATGCTTCAGCCGCTCAACAGGCTGGAGATGGTGGTGACCGAGGATACCGATCGCGACCTGCATAACGTGCGCGAGATCAGCATTGCGAGACCTTACCTGAAGATCCATTTCGATCCGCTGCGCGGTACTGTTGCACTGTTCGTGCAGGAGGTGCTCTTTAAGGTGTTGAAGGAAGGCTCGCCTGACAGCGAACTTTTCGACCTGCTGGAAGACGCGCTCGAAGCGATGGACCAGCAGGACGACCTGCGGCATTTCCCGATCCTATTTCTCCTGCAGCTTGCGGCCCAGTTGGGTTTCTCCCCTGAACCACCAGCTGATGAAGAGGATCGTTTCGATCTGCTCGAAGGGCATTTCATCCGGGGTGATGCGCCGCACGGCCATACGATGGGGCCTCCATTGAGCTTTGCGCTCGCACGATCGCTCCATGCCCACCGGTTCGTGCTCCCGGGCGCGGCATTGCCCTTGGAGCAGCGACGGCAGTTGCTCGACCATCTTCTCCTATATTTCAGGCTGCATGTGGAAGGGCTTGGTGAACTGCGATCACCAAAAGTACTTCACCAGGTGCTCTCATGATGATCGATCGCTACCTTGCGTTCCCTATACGTTCGCTTTCGTACAAACTGTTAGCGGCAATGGCGATCATCGCGATCGCTCCGGGCTGCTCCGAACCACAGGACATGAACAACTCCGATCGGCCATCGCCTCCGGTGGCCACGAAAAGACCACATACGATCTCGGCGCACGGCAACGACCGGATCGATGAATATTTCTGGCTGCGCCTCACCGAGGATCAGCGCAAGGCCGATCCGCCGGATGAACATGCGCAACAGGTGATCGATCTGCTGAACGCGGAGAACGCGTACATGGAAAAGATGCTGGCGCCCGTGGAACAACTGCGAAGTGATCTCTTCGCTGAAATGAAGGCACGGATCAAGGAGACCGACCTGAGCGTGCCATACCGCGAGAACGGTTTCTGGTACCATTACCGGTTCGAGGAAGGAAAGGAATACGCGATCCATGTGCGCCGCAAGGATGCAGCTGATGCCCCGGAGATCGATATCCTTGATGAGAATGTACTGGCCTCCGGATCGGCCTATTTCGATCTGGGCGATTACGAGATCAGCCCCGGGAACGATCTGGTCGCTTACAGCACCGATCATGTGGGGCGGCGACAGTACGAGATCCACTTTCGCGACCTGCGTACCGGAAAGGACCTGCCTGATGTGATCACCAACACCGGCGGTGGCTGCGCCTGGGCCGATGATCACACGGTATTCTACACACGCAAGGACAGTACGTTGCGCAGCTACAAGATCTTCCGCCATATCCTCGGCACCGATCCCGCCCAGGACGTGGTCGTATACCACGAAAAGGATCCGGGGTACAGTTGCGATGTGTACCGCAGCCGGTCCGAACGGTACATCATCATCAACACCGAGAGCACGCTCACCAGCGAACATTGGTTGCTTCCCGTGGATCGGCCGTTGGGCGAATTCGAACTGTTCCATCCGCGCGAGGAAGAGCATGAATACAGCATTCACCACATTCCGCCTACAGCGGCACAGGCGGGAAAATGGTACATCCTCACCAATTGGGAAGCGGAGAATTTCAGGCTGATGGAATGTGCGGAGAACGAAACCTCTGACAAGAGCAAATGGCGGGAGATCGTGCCACACCGCAGCAACGTGCTTCTGGAGGATATCGATACGTTCCGCGATCACCTGGTGCTTTCCGAGCGGGAGGAAGGCTTAACGCATATCCGCATCCAGCGATTGAGCGATGGCCACCGGCACGAGATCGCGTTCAACGATCCGGCCTATGTGAGCTATACCGGAACGAATCCGGAATGGGATACTGACAAACTGAGGTTCGGTTACACCTCGCTCACCACGCCCAACAGCGTGTACGAACACGACCTGAACAGCGGTGAGCAGACATTGTTGAAACAGCAGGAAGTGATCGGCGATTTCGATCCGGCGAACTACCGCAGCGAACGCCTTTGGGTTACCGCGCGCGATGGTGCGAAAGTGCCTGTATCACTCGTGTATCACAAGGACACTCCCCGCAACAGCAGCGCTCCATTGCTCCTGTACGGCTACGGCAGCTATGGCCACAGCATCGATCCGATGTTCAGCAGCGCGCGCCTGAGCCTGCTGGATCGTGGATTCATTTTCGCGATCGCACACGTGCGTGGAGGTGAAGAACTCGGCCGCGCCTGGTACGACAATGGAAAGATGGAGCACAAGATGAACACGTTCACCGATTTCATCGATTGTGCGGACCACCTCGACAAAATGAACTACGCCGATCCCGATCGGATCTTCTGTCTTGGCGGAAGCGCTGGCGGTCTGCTGGTGGGCGCTGTTATGAACATGCGACCCGATCGATGGAGGGCCGTGGTGGCTGAAGTGCCGTTCGTGGATGTGGTGACCACAATGCTTGATGAAAGCATCCCGCTCACGACCGGCGAGTTCGATGAATGGGGCGATCCGAAGGAAAAGGAGGCGTACTCCAGGATGCTTTCCTATTCACCCTACGACAATGTGAAGGATGCGAAATACCCTGCATTGTTGGTGACGACCGGATTCCACGACAGCCAGGTGCAGTACTGGGAACCGGCCAAGTGGGTGCAACGCCTGCGGGAACACCAGAAGAGCGATGCGCCGATCCTGCTATACACCAATATGGAAGCCGGGCATGGCGGTGCTTCAGGCCGGTTCGAACAGTTGAAGGAGATCGCGCTGATCTATGCGTTCCTACTGGATCAGGCTGGAATGGTGAAGGAAGGGGATGCGATGGGCGAAAAAGCGCTTGCAGGCTCCGAATAGGTATCAGCTCGCCAGGTCCTGCACGTGCACGATCTCCTCGGGCTGCATTGGCACAATGCTGATCGGCTGGTGCGGATCATGCTGCAAACGCTGATAATCACGCACGCTGGCGAAGTACAACCGGCAGGCATCGCCGGTCTCCACTTCCCATACTACACCGAACACTTCCTTGCCGCTCTTCAATTTGAATCGGCAATGTTTATGGGTATGATCCCGAATAATGGTAAGATCCATGGCAATAAAGGCTTCCCCCAAATTACCATGGATCGGGATCGAAAGTGCGATGAAGTTTTCAACGATCGGCGCCATGGGCATGAGCTTCAGCGCTTTTGGAAGATCCCTTCAGGAGCCTTCTCCAGAGACCCTCAGTGAAAGAACGATCGCTTCAAGTTCCTTGATCAATTCCCTTTTATCGAATTGCGGAGCATAAGCGAAACCTTCCACTGTAACGATCCGCCCGCGTTGTTCATCCACCGTGGTGAGGCTGATGAACGGACCGCCCATCTTGGCGCCATGCATGCCGAACAGGCCCCGCATCACATAGGCGAAGCGGCCGTCGATCTCGATGGCGCGGCTTTCAGGCATCAGGTCGATCCCTTCGAAACCGCGCTGCACGATCATGTACGATCCTTCCGCAGGACCTTCCACATGGATCCGCGTTACACTATCGCGCACGTTAACCAGGTTCTGCACATTGAAGGTGCTGTCGCTCGTGTACGGATAATGGTAGATGAGGATCCCCTCGATCACATGATGTTCCAGCCCCTGGCCTTTTTTCACCTGGTCGCGTTGCAGCCATGTGAAGTCATTCGCTGACTTCTTGATCTTGTAACCGGCAGGGATCATGAGGCGGACGGCATGCGTGCTCTCCACTTCATCAACGAGTCCTGCATCCACTGTCCTTTCAAGCCTGCGCATGATCCGCTCGCGATGGTGCCGATCGAAGATCTGCACCAGGGCATCTCCATTTTCCCGGAAAAGTTCCTCCCATTCACCGGGTGTGCCTGCCTTTATCTGCACGAACAATTGCCCAAGAGCATGCAGGTCCCTGCGTTGAACGATCCCTTTTTGCTCCACCTGTGGCCCGATCTCCGCGTGGATCACATTATGGTGTGCGATCAGAAGATCGCCGAACCCTTCCGGTGCGCTGTACGCCACCTTGAAATGAGGCTCGCGCTGCGGAAGGCCGGCGATCGGCCTTTCAAGGACCTCTCGAACGGCGGCTCCTGCATCACCTTCCCAATGCCTGCGCTCCATCACCACCAGCACTTCGCCTTCGCCACCCACGGCATTGGGAAGCGAACGCTTCTGCTCGCCGCAACCGATCAACAAGGCCGCGAAGAGCACCAGCTGGAACAGGTATCTCATCCTTGGGAAGCCGTACTACCCCGATCGGCCGAAGCTGAAGCCTTTGGCGCACTTTTCACCTTCAGCTTCTGTCCGGCACGGATCATATCGCTGCGAAGGCCGTTCCATTTCTTCAGATCGGAAACCCGCACGCCATATTTCCGAGCGATCGTGCCGAGCGATTCTCCGCTCCGGACCGTATGCGTTCTTTGATGCACCGTTCTGTTCACCACCGGTGTCACCGGCGTGGCCGCAGCGATCGCAGGCGCTGTATGCGCTGGAGCGTACTTGATCTCGTCCTCCTTCTCAACGAAGGCGATCGCTGCTTCACGCGGCAGGTAAAGGCTCACCGGCTCATCGATATCGGGAACGATCCCCAGCTTGAACGTGGGGTTCAATTCACGCACTTCGGCAACCGTAGCGCCTGTCATGGACGCGAGCGCGTTCAGATCGAGCGGATAGCACACTTTCACCGTATCAACTTCATATGCGCAATAGGTCGGAACGACCGGATAAAGATTTTGATCGGCGGCATGCGCGAACACATAGTTCACGGCAATGAAGGCTGGCACATATCCTCTTGTTTCACGCGGAAGGAAATCATAGATCTTCCAATAGTTCTTTTCGCCGCCGCTACGGCGGATCGCCTTGTTCACGTTGCCCGGCCCGCAGTTGTACGCCGCCAGCGCCATTTCCCAATTCCCGTACATGTTGTACAGATACTTCAGGTATTTGCAGGCCGCTTCGGTGCTTTTGTACAGATCGTGGCGCTCATCAACATAACTATCGGCATGCAGGCCGAACATCTTTCCCGTGGGAAGCATGAATTGCCACAACCCTACTGCGCCGACACGACTGCGCGCATTCGGATTGAGCGCGCTTTCGACCACGGCGAGATATTTCATCTCCAAAGGCATGTGGTGCTTGTCCAGGTATTCCTCGAAGATCGGGAAGTAGAGCTCCGCAAGCCCCAGCATGCGCGAGGTCATCTCGCGCTTGCGTGTGGAATACAGCTCGATGTACGACTTGACGATCGGATTGAAGCTCAACTCGAAAGGAGTATTCGCATCCAGCACGCTCAATCTTTGCTGGTACACATTTTCCGTCCATACGGGAATGTGGCCCGCCGGAAAATCATGGATGTTCAACCGCGCCGTATCCGCAGTGAATGTCGAGTTCTTGATCCAGGGAAGCAGCGCAAGATCATCGAGCCGCTGCATCACCGGATCTCCGGCAGGAACGGTCACCACGGCATCTTCCTGTGCGTGAACGAACAATGGGAATGCGAATGCCAGGAAAAGGGAACGGAGATCGATGGGCATGATGCTTCGAAGTTACCTGTAATACGTTCTCGGCGGCCTTTTGTTATGGCCGTTGCCCGTTCACAGAACGATGTTCAAACGATCGGGAACAGGTGCTTCGCCGCACCAAGAAGCTGTGCTTCGCCGAAAGGCCGGGCCATCACCTGCATCCCGAACGGCAGGCCGTTGGTGTGACGGCCGGTGGGAATGTTGATGGCGGGTACGCCGGCGAGGTTCGCCTGCACTGTGAAGATATCCTGCAAGTACATCGCAACGGGATCCTTGATCGCGCCATGCTCGAACGCAGTGCCGGGACATGTGGGCAAAATGATCAGATCATGATCCTGGAACTGCGCCAACGTGCGATCGCGGATCAACCGGCGCACTTTCTGCGCCTGCGCGTAATACGCATCGTAATAGCCGGAACTGAGAACGAACGTACCGAGCAGGATCCTTCGCTTCACTTCCGGGC
>JAEYYE010000136.1 GCA_023430945.1 Bacteroidota bacterium | reverse complement strand
GCCAAAGGCATCGAGCAGATCATCGCGCAACTGGAATGCGATGCCGAGATGTTCACCAAACCTACCGATCGCTTCGGAATTCCGTTGATCGGCACCTGCGTTCACCGCACCGATCCGCATCGCGCAGGCCAGCAACAGAGCGGTCTTGCGGCGGATCATCTCCATGTATTCGGAAGTGGTCACATCACTTCGCTGCTCGAAATCCATATCGCTTTGCTGCCCTTCGCAAACAGCAAGTGCATGTGAATTGAAGATCCGAAGCACTTCGGCGTTCGTTCCGATCGACTGGTATGCTTTCACCAGCATCGCGTCGCCGCTGAGGATCGCCGTGTTGGTGTTCCAGCGTTCGTGCACGGTCGCATGCCCACGGCGCAAGGGCGCCTGATCCATGATATCGTCGTGCATCAGCGTGAAATTGTGGAACAGTTCGATCCCGATCGCAGGCCCCAGCGCCGTTCGCGGATCGCTACCGAAAAGCTCGCAGCTCATCAAGGTGGCGATCGGGCGTATGCGCTTTGCTGGAAGCCGCATGAGATAGAGCATCGGCTCGTACAATGATGTGGCCGGGAGCGATGCGGTCCACTCTTCGATCCCGCGATCCACCATATCGCGATAACGCGTGATCGGATCCATCAATCCCCGATCAGCTTCAACAGATATTCACCATAGCCGCTCTTGACAAGCGGCTTCGCCAAGTCACGCAACCGATCCTCATCGATGAAGCCTTTCTTGCACGCCACTTCTTCAATGCAACCGATCCGCAGGCCCTGTCGCTCTTCGATCACCTGCACGAATTGCGCGGCCTGCATCAGCGATCGGAACGTTCCTGTATCCAGCCACGCGGTGCCGCGATCGAGTATCTCCACCTTCAGTTTTCCGCGGCGCAGGTATTCACGGTTCACATCGGTGATCTCGTATTCGCCGCGTGCACTGGGTCGCAGCTTCTCCGCGATCGCGATCACTTCATTGTCGTAGAAGTAAAGTCCCGGCACGGCATAATTGCTCTTAGGCTGCTTCGGCTTCTCTTCAATGCTGATCACGCGGTTCCCCTGATCGAATTCCACCACGCCGTATCGCTCCGGATCGCTCACGTGGTAGGCGAACACCAATCCGCCATCAGGGTTCGTATGTTCAGCGAGCGTCCGGCCAAGGCCGCGGCCGTAGAAGATGTTATCACCGAGGATCAATGCGACACTTTCCTTTCCGATGAAATCCTTCCCGATCACGAACGCCTGCGCCAGGCCATCGGGTACGGGTTGCTCGGCGTAGGTGAAAGCACAACCGAGCGCCGATCCATCGCCGAGCAATTTCCTGAAATGCGGCAGATCGTGCGGCGTGCTGATCAACAGGATCTCGCGGATGCCTGCCGCGAGCAGCGTGCTCAGCGGATAATAGATCATCGGCTTGTCGTACACCGGCATCAATTGCTTGCTCACCGCGAGCGTGAGCGGATGCAACCGCGTGCCCGAACCACCGGCTAGAATGATCCCTTTCATCGATCGATCAATAAGGGGCGCAAGTTGGGGGTTTTCGATCTATTTCTCCGGATCGCCGATCCCTTCCATGTCAACCTCCGTACCATCATCATCCATATCCACCAGCGGCTCCTCGAAAGATGTTGTCGTCATCGTCTTCTCGAAACTGAGCAACATCGAGGGAAGGATCAGCAGATTGGTGAACACTGCGACCAGCAGTGTAAAGGAGATGAGCATGCCCAGCGCCTGCGTTCCACCGAAATCTGAGAACACGAACAGTCCAAAACCGAGGAAAAGAACGATGCTCGTGTACATCATGCTTACGCCTGCTTCACGGATCGCATTGGTGACTGACGTGTGGATGTCGTGCTTGTTGAACTTCAACTCCTGGCGATAGCGCGAGAGGTAATGGATCGCATTGTCCACGGAGATACCGAAGGCGATGCTGAATACGAGTATCGTACTTGGTTTGATGTTCACCCCGAGATAACCCATCATGCCTGCTGTAGCGATCAGCGGGATAAGGTTCGGGATCAGTGAGATCATCACCATCCGCAGTGAATTGAAGAGCAATGCCATCATCCCCGAGATCACAAGCACCGCAAGGATCAAGGAAATGATCAGGTTGTCCACCATGTACTTGCTTCCTTCGAGGAATACTACGCTCGTGCCGGTGAGCAACACACGGTATTTCTGCGGATCGAAGATGCTATCGATCTCTGTACGAAGTTCGGCGATCAGCTCGTCCATGCGCGCAGTACCCGCATCAGCGATCTGAAGGGTCACACGCGTAGCGCTCCGATCCTCGTTGATGAACGATCGGGCCATTCCGCCCTTTTCCTGCGCGTTCTCCAGGTACGGAAGGATGAATGCCTTCTCGTTCGCCTTGATCAATTGGTAGCGCTCCGGATCGCCGCCGTAGAAGCCCTGCTTCGTGAACTTCACCGCATCAACGATCGAAAGGGATCGCGACAGTTCGGGATAGCGATCGAGCGAATCCTGCAGTTGATCGATCTTCTTGAGGTTGATCTCCTTCAGCGCCTGGCCCGGTTTGCGCGTATCGATGATCACTTCCAGCGGCATCACGCCATTGAATTGGGCTTCGAAGAATTTCAGGTCCTTCATCACCGGATCATCGGCCGGCAGATCGTCCACCACATGGCTTTCGTTCTTCAACTGCCACACACCGATAAGTCCGACCGTTGCCACCAACAGCATGGAGACATACACCCATTTCCGGTGATGCTGAACGATGCGCACGAGGCCAGAGGTCGCAACATTCACCCACTTGCGATCGAGGTGTGCGAGATGCTTAATGTCAGGTAATTTCTGGTAGCTGAACAGGATCGGGATGATCAAAATGCTGAGTGCGAACACCGCCATGATGTTCCATGCCGCGATCAAGCCGAACTGCTTCAACACATCGCTGTAAGTGAGCATGAACGTGGCAAAGCCCACCGCCGTGGTGGTGTTGGTCATGAACGAAGCCATTCCGGTGCGTGCGATCACACGCGAAAGTGCGCGCATCTTGTGTTGGTGGCGCGTGATCTCGAAGTGGTACCGGTTGATCAGGAAGATGCAGTTCGGGATCCCGATCACGATCACAAGCGGCGGAATGATCGCCATGACCGATGTGAGCTTGTAACCCATGAGGCCGATCGAACCAACGGCCCAGATCACGCCTACCGCCACCACCAAGAGGCACATGGATACCACGCGCCAGTTCTTGAAGAACAGCAACAGTAGGATCGCCACGGTGACGATCATCATGCAAACGAACATGAGCAGCTCGCTCTTCGTGCGTTCCGTGACCACCGTGCGTATGAAAGGCAGCCCGCTGCGATAGACCTTGAACCGGTCCTTCTGGAATTCGTCCACACGCGCTGCGATCAGATCCACCATGTTGCCGCGCTCCTCGCTGTTGAACTTCGCCGCGTTCACGAAGACCATCATGAGGCTCACGTTGCTGCTGTCGTTGTACAACAGATCGCGATAGAACGGCAGCGATCGAACCTTGCGATGAATGCTATCCACCTCGGCTTGCGTCTCAGGCCGGGTGGGAACTATCGGCGCGAGCTGGAACTTGCGCAAACTGTCGTTCCGCACCAATTCGAAGAGGTGCGCTTCGGAAAAGACCGAATCCACGCCTTCCTGCTTCTTCAGATCGTGACCCAACTGCCACCATGCCTGGAAGTTTTCCAGTTCATAGAGCCCCGGATCCTGCACACCCAGCACGATCACATTCCCATCCTCCGAGAAATTGGCAAGCAGCTCCTGGTAATGGATGTACGCGCTATCGGTCTTTGGAAGAAGCCCGCCGAATTTGTAGCTCACTTCCACGTTCTTCATCTCGTAAGCGAAGAACACGGTGAGCACGCTCAGGACCACAAGGATCCATGCCCTATAACGGAGGATACGGTTCGAAAGCCAGGCCCACATTCACTTGCAGCCGACCATGGAGCCATGATCGGGGCACAAAGGAACGACATCCCGGCCCGAAAGCCTTACCGCATCGTGGCCGTAAGCTTGAAAGCGAAATTATCCAGGCCCTTTTCGAACATATGCTCACCGAGCCGCATGTACGCACCGATGCCGAAGCCCGAGAACGCTCCATTGATCAGGTTGTCAAGCTGAAGACCGGCTTCATAATACCCTTCGCCCAGCGTATTGAACGCAAGCCCTTCATGCAGTTCGGGGAGAGAAAGTTTGCCCCAGGCCGCATTTCCGACCAGAACAGGGATCGGCCGGAATTTCTTCCATTTGAAGATCAGGTTGCGGAAGCTGTGTTGCATGTGTACGGCTACATAACGATCGGCAAGAAATTCGTTCGGCCGCATCACCGGAAATGTGTTCGGCACCATCACGCCGAAGTCGCGATCAAAGGTTCCGCGCATGTTGAACAGGAATGAACAGGGTGAATTCTCCTGAGCTGCGCCACCACGCAAGTGGATCGATAGATCACCGAGCATCCTTAACCGGAAGGTCTTTTCCACCCGGGCTTCGATCCGCCAGAGATCCAATTCGCCCTGCCAAAGGCCGGCGAATGCTTTCGAAGCTTGCACATCGAGCACCGGCCACGTTGTTCCCGTGCTGATCTGCCGATCGGGCAGCCGTACCAACCGCTCACGGAAAGCGAAGCGAAAACCTGCGAAAATGCTTCCTGCGGAATACCGATCGCGCTTGAAACTGATGTTCTCCGAAAGGCGATCCACATATTGATAACCGATCAGGTTCCATCGATCGGCGCGCTCGCTTCCGATCCACATTTTCAATGAACTGTTCACCCGGAAGCGCAATTGCGCCTGGAT
This sequence comes from Bacteroidota bacterium, assembly GCA_023430945.1. Classification (GTDB taxonomy): domain Bacteria; phylum Bacteroidota; class Bacteroidia; order Flavobacteriales_F; family PHOS-HE28; genus PHOS-HE28. The sequence goes on along the minus strand of JAEYYE010000136.1, from coordinate 3,534 downwards.
CCGCTCCATGCGATCCATCCGATCCACGGACCACATGCGGTACCATTCGGTGATGTAACGACCCTTGATCGGGAGGTCCGATCCGCCGCTTTCCGCAACATCGTTCTCATAACTACCGCGGATCTCCAGATCGCGCCCAGGCCTTGGCGTAACTGAAAGATCCGCGCCGTATTTCAAGGCCTCATCACGGAAACCATACGCACCATGGCCGCCGATCGAAAAATACCGGCTGATCCGATCGTTCGTCGCGAGGCTCAGTCCTGGCCTCAGACCTTCATATTCATTGTAATTCACCAGATCACGCAAGCGCAGATCGAACGGGCCGATCGGAAATTTGCCGGACATCAACACGGCGAACCACTTCAACCTCCGATCGAACTTCGCTTCCTCGCCGATGCTGTCCATCACGTGGTAGGTGTTCAATTCACGTTGATCGAGCGGCGTTTCGCGCAGCCCGTTCCAGAGCTGATCATCGCGCCTCATCGCTTCTCTTTCGATCGATAATTCCGGTCCGCGCACTTCCTTTCGTTCGATCGGCACATCCACTTCGATCTCCTTCAGATACGTGCGGCCGATCCCCATCAACTTCCAATCATTGATCTGCACATTGTCCAGGTAGAGAAAGGTGTTCAATTGGAATGGGAACCATACCGAACCGTTCACTTTCCGGAATTCCTGCTGCAACCGCAGGCTGATCCCGCCGCTCCTCTCCACTGGCTCCGCGAGTACGTTCTGCAGCGCGTAGCCATCCGTGTTCACGTAGAGCGCGCCTTTCAATCCTTCGAATTTCTTCCCACGCCGCGGCTGAAAACTGATGATGAAAACGGAATCAACGCCGTGGTAAAGCGTATCTTGAAGAATGAACAAGTACCGATCGGTACTTCCCGGACCGATCGGGCTCAAATACGTTTTTTGGTTGATGGTGATCTGCGGTTCGTAGATCGAAAAGGTCTTGGTGGAAGCAGCCAGCGCAAGCAATGAAGGATCCTTCAGCCCGCTGACGCGCATCGCAAGCACTTCTTCCTTCTCTGCCGCCGGTGGTATGAAGCTCTTTGCGGTCGCACTTTCGATCAACAACAGATGTTGCCGGTCCAGCCAGTCGATCGCCTCCCGATCGTTGCTGTCCAGTGCTGCCATTCTCTGCGGATCGTTCAGCACCGCGCTGTCCATCTCGGCGGTGAAAATGGTCTTGCTGTATGATCTGTAACGATGGCTTCGGTTACGCATGCCATCGTTGATCTTCCGGTTCGCGTACACCCGATCGATGATGCGATGCGCTGGATTCTCGCCTGGGAGGATCTCCACCGCTTTCAATTCCACGGCGGTGCGCTGCATACGCACGAGCATCGGTGTGACGGGATCGGCTTCGATCCGCAACGGCGCGTAGCCCACATAACTGAACTGCAGCGCGATCGAGGGATCGGCCACTTGGATCGAGAACTGGCCATTGATATCCGTGGTCGTTCCTTCACGCGCGCCTTCGGCAAGAATGTGAACGAAAGCGAGCGGCTCCAGCGTGCGATCGTCCACTACCCTTCCCTTCACTTCGATCTGGGCAAATAAGATCGAAGGGATCAGAAGGATCAAAAAAGTGAAAAGGCGGATCGGCATCGATCGGAGATCAACGGCTGTAGGACGCAGTACCGGCGGAAAAGTAACAGCCCGGCACCGATCTGGGTAACTTGCACGCATGCTGGCCAGATCGCGCGATGCGCTGGAATGGGGGCGCAAGGCGAGCTTTCGCCGCACCGCGAATGCGATCGCATTGTGGAGAAGCTTCCAGCAGGCGAAGCGATCGAAATCCCCACGGATCGGTGGGATGCCGTTCAGCATCAGCTTCGAACCCACCACTGCGTGCAATCTGCGTTGCCCCGAATGCCCAAGCGGCCTGCGCAATTTCACTCGGCCGACGGGGAATTTGAAGCAAGAACTTTTCCGTCGCGTGATCGATGAACTTGCGCCCGATCTGTGGGCGCTCACGTTCTACTTCCAGGGGGAGCCGTTCATCAATCCCGGTTTCCTCGAAATGGTGGAATACGCCGATCGGAAAGGTCTGTATACCGCAACGAGCACGAACGCACATTTCCTGGACGATGCGAAAGCCGAAGCCACCGTCCGCAGCGGACTTTCACGCTTGATCATTTCGATCGATGGTACCACGCAGGAAACTTATTCCGCCTACAGAAGGGAGGGTTCGCTCGAGAAGGTGATCGAAGGAGCGAAGCGGATCGTTGAGTGGAAACGAAAATTGAAAAGCCTTACACCACACGTCGTCTTCCAATTCCTGGTGGTGAAGCCCAACGAGCACCAGATCCCGGAAGCACGACAACTCGCGAAACAGATCGGTGTTGATGAGCTTTGGCTGAAGACAGCACAGATCTATGATCCAAAAGATGATCATCCGTTGATCCCGATCCAGGATCGTTATTCACGCTACACGCGGAACGAAAGCGGGCTCTGGCAGGTGAAGAATAAATTGAACGACGATTGCTGGAAGATGTGGCACAGCTGCGTGATCACGTGGGACGGTAAAGTAGTGCCGTGCTGCTTCGACAAGGATGCGCACCACGTGCTGGGTGATCTGCGCACACATACGTTCGCTGAACTCTGGCGCAGCGAAGCCTACAATGATTTCCGCAGATCGCTGCTCCGATCGAGAAGCAGCATCGAGATGTGCAGGAATTGCAGCGAAGGCAGTCCCGTGTGGGCGTGAGTCCTCGGCTGCGCTCGGACTGACATGCACATTAATTCCGTCGGCTGCGCTCGGACTGACAACAGCTGCGCTCGGATTGACAACAGCTGCGCTCGGGGTTATCCGGGAACAGTTATGGACCACCGTGAAAAAGTGTCCGTCCGAAGTGTCAGTCCGAGCGCAGCCGAGGACTAATTTCATTCCGTGCATCAGTATTTTGTATATATGATCGAGTGCAATGACGGAACCATATATGTTGGAGTTACGAATGACATTGAAAGAAGATTCCTGGAGCATTCAGAAGGAAGGGAACCAAATTCATACACCGCAAAGCGACGTCCCTTGAAATTGATATATGTGGAACACTTTCAATGGATCCAGGAAGCCATAGCAAGGGAGAAGCAACTAAAAGGCTGGTCCGCACCGAAAAAGTCAGCGCTGGCAATGGGCCAGGATAAGATCCTTCACGAGTTGGCCAAATGCCGAAACCGATCTAAGCATGACCGTGACCGATCAGAAGAATAATGATCACATCACGAAAGTGTCCGTCCGAGCGCAGCCGAGATAATGATCACATCACGATGGTGTCAGTCCGAGCGCAGCCGAGATAATGATCACATCACGAAGGTGTCAGTCCGAGCGCAGCCGAGGACTCACACCTTCATTATATCCTTTTCCTTCGCCTCGATCAAGGCATCCACCCGCTTGTTGTAGTTGGCTGTGAGCTTCTCCACATCGGCTTCGTAGCCTTTGGCCGCATCCTCAGGAAGTCCGTCCTTCTTAGCGGCCTTGATCGAATCCATCGCCTTCTGGCGGCTGCTGCGGATGCCCACCTTGGCATG
>JAEYYE010000133.1 GCA_023430945.1 Bacteroidota bacterium | reverse complement strand
GGATTCATGCGTGAGGACATCATCGATCATTTTGGTTTCGCTGGTGCGACCGATCTGCGGTTCGAGGTGTTCCCACCGGAAGGCGGGTCGATGCGGATCAACACGATCACACCGGAGATGCCTTTCAACGGGGTCTATTTCAATGGGAACGAGATCGATCTTTCGATCGAAATCGCAGCAGGCCATCGTTTCGATCATTGGGAGTATTCCGCCGAAGAGGACTTCATCGATCGGTCGATCCATCTCCGAAGGAATTTCCCGGCCAGCGGCAGAATAACCGCCGTGCTGCGGCATGAAGGAGAAGGGATCACGATCTGGCCGAACCCGGTGCGGGATCATTTGACAGCTTCGTTCAATTCCACTGGTGGACAGGACGCGATGATCACTGTGAACGATGCCCGCGGAAGGCAGCTGGTTGAAGAAGAACGCGCCTTGCGCGATGGTACGAACCGGATCGAAATGGACCTGCAGGATCTGCCCGCGGGCATGTACATGATCTCGATCACAAGCGGCAGCGACCGGCGGTCCGCGCGCTTCCTGAAGATCGGGACGGATCACTGATGACCCCAGGCGGTGTTCGTGTGGCTAACTTCGTTCCTTCATCAAAATAAGGTTCCATCATGATCAATAGGAAAGCGAGCGCGAGCTGGAGCGGCGAACTGAAACAAGGAAAGGGCACGATGTCCACTGGCAGTGGCACCTTGCGCGATACGCAGTTCGGCTTCGGCAGCCGTTTCGAAAGCGGTACGGGTACTAATCCGGAGGAATTGATCGGCGCTGCGCTGGCAGGCTGTTTCACCATGGCGCTGAGCAATTCGCTAAGCCAGGCCGGGCACGTGCCCGATGAAGTGAAGACCGAGGCGCGCGTGGAAATGGACAAGGTCGGTGACAAGATGACGATCACGGCGATCCACCTTGAGACCACCGGCCGTGTGGCCGGTGTAGATCGTAGCACGTTCGATGACCTGGTGGAAAAGACGCGCGAAGGCTGCATCATCAGCCGTGTGCTCAACACCAAGATCACCGTGAACGCGAAGCTGCTGCAGGAAACCTCGGCGTAGCCAAATGCATGTACTCGGCCGGATGCGCTCTTCGGAGTGTCATCCGGCCGTTCCCATTGTAAGTAGTTAACACCGCGGTTCCGGGAATTCTCTCTAACTTGACCTCATGTTCAAGTCACTCCTGCCGGCTGTTGCCGCGCTCGTGTTCATTTCCTGCCAGAATGATGGCGGTGGAGAAGGAACAGGCGTACCTGCTTCCTCGAATTCCACTGCCGATCCCCCGGTGAGCACGATGCCGATGAACACGCCTACCACGACATCGAGCTCACAACCTGGCACAACTGCCGCGGGCTTGAACCCGCCGCACGGTGAACCCGGTCACATATGCGAGATCCCTGTAGGCCAGCCGTTGGACGGATCGGGATCGGCCGGCGCTTCACCCCAGGAGATCACCATCGATCCCTCCACCTTGAACGGTGGAACGACCACGATCACACCATCCATGACGCAGCCAGGAGCAGTGGGTGCGACCGCACCGGGCATGAATCCGCCGCATGGCGAACCGGGCCACGTTTGCGAGATCCCCGTGGGCCAGCCGCTGCCTTGATCCATAGCGTATAGAGGAAGAAAAGCCCGATCGATGGATCGGGCTTTTCGCATCTGCAGCAATTGTCGAGTTCACCTCACCACGGTAACATGCCCGGTGGTGTTCACCACTTCATTGGAACACACCGATCGATACTGCAATTGATAGACGTACACGTCCTGCTTCACTGTTTCGCCATCGTAGAAACCATCCCAGCTGGGCGGTGAATCCTTGGTATCGAAAAGCAATTCACCCCAGCGGTCATAGATCGTGAGGCGCGCCTCTTCCTCACCATGACCATAGATCGTGAAAAGATCGTTGATGCCATCACCATCAGGTGTGAACGCATTGGGCGCGAACAACTGCGCTTCAGCATCGAGGGCTTCTACAGTGAAGGTACCGGAGTGCTGGCAGCCATTTTCATCAGTGACCGCAAAAGTGTAATCCCCTCCGCCACGCACGGTCTCTGTCCTTCCGATCCCGCCCGTGTTCCATGAGTACGCGATCCCTTCGATCGGAACGGTGAGCGGCACCATCGCGTCCGGACAGGCGGCGATGCTGTCGGTGATCTCCATCCTTTCCACCAGCGGTATGGTGATGTCCGCAGTGCCGGTGCAGCCATTCGCGTTCTGCACGGTCACGCTGTAGGTTCCCGGTGAATCGATCGTGATGCTGTGATCGGTGGAACCGTTGCTCCAATCATACAGGCCGGGCGTGGCGCTGGCATCGAGCGTTACGGTCGATCCTTCACACAGCACCGGAGATGACAATTGCACCACGGGAACGCCATCATCCACCGCGATCGGCACCACGCTGATCTGCTGGCCGCCGCACATGGTATCGATCAGCATCAACGATACGTTGTACACGCCTGGCGCAGTGAACGCATGTGTGACGTTCTGATCGCCATATTGTGTTCCATCGCCCATATCCCAGATCCATTGCACGTTCTGGGCCGGGCTGGTGTTTGTGCATTCGACCTGCATAACGGAACAATCACCGATCTGCTGCACCGCCATCTCGATATCGAGTGAAGGTGGCGCTGGTACTTCGATCTCGACCATGGCCGTATCTGGCGGGAGACAACCCGATCCTTCCGTGGCGATCAACAGGATCGAATAGTTGCCGGGCACGGTGTAGAGATGATCGGCGTTCGGGGTGTTGAACGTGGTGCCATCGCCCATGATCCACGCATAGCTGATCCCGCTGCCCGTACTCGTGTTGGTGCAATTCACCTGCAGCTCGCCACACCCGCCGCTCTCTTCGATCTGGAACGAGGCGGCAAGCTCAGGCAGAGGATCCACGGTGATCGCCATGGTCTCGGCATCGGTGCCGTTGCAACTTTCCGGATCGCTCACGGTGAGCGTGATCGAATATTGTCCTGGTTGATCGTAGGTGTAGGCCACTGCTTCACCCGGAAGGATGTCACCGTTCCCCATGTCCCAGCTCATCTCCGCCGGATCACCGGTGGACGTGTTCTGGAGCACGACTTCCATGATGCCACAATCCTGGCTCGTTTCCACATCGAACGATGCCGTGATATAAGGTGGCGGTACGACCTCGATCTCCTGCATCGTGGTCATCGGATCGGAACAACCACTGTTATCCGTGACCGTGAGTTCGATCGCATATACGCCTGGATCGGTATAGAGATGTTCGATCTGCGGATCGGAAAGTTGAGTGCCATCACCCAGGGACCATGTATAGGAAACGTTCGTGGATGCATTGGCCGTGGAGGCTTGCACCGTGGTGCCGTTGCAATCAGAACTCTGCACCAGATCGAATTCCGCCGTCACCGGTTCCACCGGCGCAACTGTGATCGTTACCACCACCGAATCCGGCCCGGAGCATTCCATCGGGTCGAGGCCGTAGAATCTGATCTCGTATTCACCCGGCTCGGCGAATGTGTGCTGCATCTCCGGTCCGTAGTATGAGAAATTGTCGCTCGTCCACCAGATGTACGTAAGGTCGTTGCCAATGCTCGTATTGGTGCAGGAAACGGTGGTCTGTCCACATTGGTACTCCTCCACCAGATCGAAGGAAAGATCCATGAGCAACGGCATAACCACCTGCACGGTCACCGAGGCCGAATCACTTCCGCAACCTGCCGGATCGCTCACGATCAACGTAACATCATACTCTCCTTCCTGGGTGAATTGGTGATCGAAGTAGTTCCCATTGAATTGGGCGCCATCGCTGGTGATCCAGGTAAGTTCATACGGCCCCGGATCGCTGATCTCACCAATGAATTGTCCGCCTTCACAATTATCGATCAACGTGTGATCGAAAACTGCGACCGGCATGGTCGACCCGTTCACAAGGATCGCCTGTTGCATGGTATCGTTCGGCACGCAACCGTTCAGGTCCTGCACGATAAGCTGGAGCATGTACTCACCACTAACCTCATAGAAGTGTTCGGCGGTGGAATCCGTTGATGTGGATCCATCCCCGAAGGACCATTCATAGGCCAGGTCGTCGCCACTGCTGAAGTTGAGGCCGGTGAGCGTCGTGCCTTCGCACGAATCATCCAGTTCTACCGCGAATCCGGCGTTGATCGGCTCAGGCTCGGCCACGTATACCGGCAGGTAGAACGGGATCGGTGCGGCACAGCCCGCCGGATCGGTCGCGGAAAGAACGATCGTGTAATAACCCGGTTGATCGTAGGTATGATCGATCTCGGATCCGCTCAGCACATTTCCATCGCCCATGTCCCAGCTGTAGACCAGATCGGCACCACCCGGGCTGAGATTGGTGGTCTGCACTTCCGCCGTTGCGCAGATCTGCTGAACATCGGCAGTGAATTCCAAGGTATCCGGGATCGACTCTTCGATCACCACATCCCACGTGAGCGTATCCGATCCATTGCACGTTTGCGGATCGAAAGCGATGAACGTGATCGTGTAATTGCCCGGGGCTGCATAGGTGTGTTCGATCTGCTCTTGTTGAACGATCGTTCCGTCGCCGAGATCCCATTGGAAGGTCGGCGCGACACCCGTGCTGCTGTTCACTCCGGTAACGGTCTGCTCACAGG
>JAEYYE010000127.1 GCA_023430945.1 Bacteroidota bacterium | reverse complement strand
ATAAGGAACAAGATCATCCATCGGGTGTGCGCGGTGATCCAGCGGGGCACTCCTTACATCGGAAGAAAATACCGGCCGGCACTTGCACAGGTCATAGAATAACTCCTCGGCCGTGGGAAATGAAAAGAGTCCGCTTCGCGCCCCTCCCATCGGAGAGGGGCTTGGGGTTAAGCCCACGGTCTGCGGGGTTTCCAGTGCGATCCCTCGCGCGGGCACCTGTGGCGACCTACGGGATCTGAAGATATTTATGCGTCTGCAGACTGATCCGCCACTTCGGTTCGCTCTTCACCATCTCCACCATCAGCGGCATCACCTGGTCGCGCTTCTCCCACTCCGGTTGAAGGAAGAGGGCGCATCGATCGTTGATCCGTGCCTGATGTTCCTTCGCCCAAATGAGATCATGTCTGTTGAGCACGATCACCTTCAACTCATGCGCCTTCTCGTAGATCCCCGGCAGCGGTGCCTTGAATTTCTTCGGGCTGAAACAGATATGATCCCATTCGCCAGTAAGCGGATGCGTTCCCGAAGTTTCCAGATGCGTGCGGAAACCGGCTTTTCGAAGTGCGTTGGTAAGTGCCGAAAGATCGTGCATCAATGGCTCACCACCGGTTATAACGGCGATCCGCGCGGGATGCCCCGATGCTCCTTCAACGATCGCATCGATCGGGATCAGCGGATGCGCCTCCATGTTCCAGCTTTCCTTCACATCGCACCAACTGCAACCAACATCACAGCCGCCCAATCGGATGAAATAGGCGGCATGGCCGGTGAACGCGCCTTCACCCTGCACGGTGTAGAACGCCTCCATCACACGCAGGTCGCCCGATCGGGTAATAGGGCTGGAAGCTGTAAGTGGCGCGGGATCGATCATCAGTACAAAGTTCCGCAATTGCAGCGGATCGGGTCGTAGCAAAGAAAAAGCGGACCGCATTTGCGATCCGCTTTCACCTTCCTGGAGGTTCAGATCAATTGATGATCAAAGGCATCGTGCAGTTGGCGCCGCTGCGATCACGCAGTTGCACGTAGTAGGCGCCGGGGATCAGATCGCCAACATCGAAGGTGAGCTGGTCTGCCTTCATGCTTTCGTTGGTGAACGAACGCACCGTGCGGCCAGTGCTGTCGAAAACGTGTGCCTCCAGCGTGGCCGAAGGTTGTTCGGTGAACAGGATCGTAACGAATTCGCTGGCCGGGTTCGGCATCAACAACGCGCCGATGGTGGTGTTCTCCAACTCGAGCACACCCACTGCCGCGGGCTCGATGATCGATGACATTTCGGCCTGGGGCTCCATTCCTGCTCCCATATCCACAAGGATCTCCGAGCTCGTGAACAAGGCTGTAGGCTGGCCGCCTTTGATGTACGAGACCGTATTCACCTGTGTAGTGGTGATGAATCCCATGATGTCGTCCGTGTATGTCTGGTTGATCTGCAATCGCGCCACATTGTTGAACGTTCCGAAAGGCATGATCACGGTACCGTGCCCGTTATAGGCCACGGCGGTGGTGCCAGTGCGGGTCATGGAGAAACCGGAAGCGGTGGCCGTTCCGCTGAAATTGTCGGTCCAGCTAGAACCATACGTAAGCGGGAATTGGTACAATTTCTCGGGGTTGGTATAGATCACGCTCATCTGCGTACCGTACAGACCCCAGTTCAGGAATTCGTTGTTCGCGATCTGGAAATAGCTGTAGGTATCCTGGTTCGTGAGGCCAGTTGAAGCCATGGTTGCCTGCGGGAATGAACTCGCGTAGGGGGTGGATGCCACGGTCACCCACTGCGATTGGTTGCCCGGACCGAGCTGCGCCGAACTCGCATCGAAGGTGAAACCAGCGCTGGCAGGGCCTGCCGGAATGTAGTCCGTGCTGTGCACCATTGGCGTGGGGCCGAGCACCGGGGTGAAATCCGCGGCGGTGAACACTGGTTGGGCGATCACACCAACGGGAATGGAACAGGCTGTGGCGAATAGAAGTTTTTTCATGGGTCTTGGTTCTGAGTGCCAAGATCCTGCGCTGCATGATCGGCCGAAAGATGATCCAGAATACGTTTTGAACAAAAGGATCGGAAAAAAAGAAACCCACACAGGACGGAGTTCAAAAAACCCATGGATCACATGAGCGGGTCGGACAGAAGGCGGTCGGTAATCCGCGATGTCCCCGAAGGGAACCCACCGGCAAGCGATGGGCCGCGGCCCGCCCTTCCACCTTGGATCTTCTCGACCCTGAGGAAAAAGTGTTGGTTTTGAGAACTATTGGCCTGTGTGGGCTGTATGTTGAAAGCCCTATGGCTTCAAAGAACGATCTTGATAGCTCAAAGATAACGATCGCCGTGGTGCCTTGCAAACCGATCGCAGCGGAACAAGTTGTAGTGAATATCTTGATGCTCCGATCGTTCGTAAAGTAGTAGAGCCACGCGATCTTGCACGTTCAATGAAGATGTCCTTTAAGAAACGATCGGTGCTCATCCTGCCGATCGCGATGTTCTCACTGGCCCCGAGCGAGATCGCAGCGCAGCCCGAACCGCTGAACGCACCCTCCTCCACCTTCATCCGATCGGAAGCCAACCGGATCGAACTTCGGGGCGATACACGTGCGTGGGACCATTACCTGCAGAAGATCGACAGGCTTGTTTTTGAAGGCCGCGGCCAGATCAACGTGGTGCATGTCGGCGGCTCGCATATACAGGCCGATATGTGGAGCATGCAGATGCGCAAACGACTGCAGCACATGGTGCCAGGTGTACGCGGAAGCCGTGGCTTCATCTTCCCGTACAACATGGCGAAGAGCAACAATCCGTACTGGTATCATCCTGAATTCACCGGAAGCTGGACATCGTTGAAGAATACCAAGAAGGATGAACCTGGCATTTTGGGGCTGGCAGGCTATTCGGTGACAACGCACGACACCACCGCCACGCTGAAGATCTCCTTCCGTGGCGACATGTACGGCGGTTACACGTTCAACAGGATCAAGGTGCTGCACCGGCAGGACAGTTCCTTCGCGATCGACGCGTTCACCCGGGATAGTTCGCTTTCGATCGCCAAAGTGATCCACCCGGAACTGGGTTATACCGAATTCATCTATACAGGCCAGACCGACACCCTTCATCTTCGGATCCACCAGGAGAACGCTGATCAACTTCGCTTCACGCTCTACGGCATCATCATGGAGAACGATGATCCCGGTTTCATCTACCACGCATGCGGTGTGAACGGGGCCAGCACCTCGAGCTGGTTGCGATGCGAACGCTTCGCCGAAGACCTTTCGCTCCTCTCGCCCGACCTGGTGATCTTCTCGATCGGGATAAACGATGCGCACGACAGCCAGTACACCGAGGCGAAGTACAAGGCGAATTACCGGCAGTTGATCGATCGGGTAAGATCGGTGGCGCCAGGTGCAGCGATCCTGCTAACCACCAACACCGATAGTTTCATGAACCGCAAAGTGCCGAACCGGAACGCGGACAAAGTGCGCAAAGTGATGCAGGAACTTTCCGCCGAGGAAGGCACCGCGATCTGGGATATGTACGAAGTGATGGGCGGCGAAGGTTCGATCCGATCGTGGGAGGATGCCGGCCTTGCCAAGAATGATCGGGTGCATTTCACACGTGCAGGTTACACCATGCTCGGCGATCTTCTCTTCAGCGCGATGATGGAGAACTACGGCATGCACGTGCAGAAAGCGGTGCGGCCGTGAACGGGATGAGCGCGGCCATGTATGTGGATGGTTGGGCGGCGCTCAAGCAGATCGATCTGGCCGCGATCTTCGATTACGACGAGAGCAGCCCGCTGATCTTCACCCGCTTCTTCTTTTGGGGATTCTTCGCTGTTGTCCTCGCTGTCTTCAGCGTGATCTACAAGCGGCGCACCATGCGCAACGTGTGGCTGTTCGCTGCGAGCCTCTTCTTCTACTGGAAGACGAGCGGCCTCTTCGTCCTTATCCTTCTTTTCAGCACGGTAACCGACTTCTTCATCGGCCTTGCGATCCACGATGCGCCTTCGCAACGAAGGAAGAAATGGTTTCTGGCATTAAGCCTTACCATCAATTTGCTGACGCTCGGCTACTTCAAGTACGCTGAATTCGTGATCGCGAACATCAATGCAGCGTTCGGGACGTCCTTCACCCCGATCAACTACTTCGCACAATGGGCGAACCTTGCCTGGAACACGCACTTCGTGGTGGACAAGGTGTTGCTGCCTGTTGGGATCAGCTTCTTCACGTTCCAGACGATCAGTTATGCGGTGGATGTCTATCGCGGCCATGTGAAGCCGGTGCGCAACATCCTGGATTTCGGTTTCTACGTGAGCTTCTTTCCGCAGCTCGTCGCCGGTCCGATCGTGCGCGCGGCGGAATTCATCCCGCAACTCTATGAGGATTTCCGGCTTACGCGCGAACAATTCGGGATCGCAGTGTTCTGGATCTTGAACGGGCTCGCGAAGAAGATGCTGATCGGCGATTACATCGCGGTGAACTTCATCGATCGGGTATTCGCCGATCCGCTCCGCTACACCGGCTTTGAGAACATCATGGCGCTATACGGTTACTCGTTGCAGGTATACGCCGACTTCAGCGGTTACACCGATATCGCGATCGGCGTTGCACTGTTGATGGGATTCACCCTTCCGGTGAACTTCAACAGCCCTTACAAGGCGCGCAGCGTGGCGGATTTCTGGCGGCGCTGGCATATGAGCCTGAGCACCTGGCTGCGCGATTACCTCTACATACCCATGGGCGGCAATCGGGGCGGATCGCTCTTTTCGTGGATCATGCTGGGTGTGATCCTGCTGATGCTGATGATGATCACCGGCTGGTTGTGGTTGCCGGTGGCCTTCCTGAGCGTGGTGGCGCTCTTCGTGGTGTTGGGCAATCTTTATCCCGGTGTGAACAATGCGGTCACGACCAATCTGAACCTGATGCTCACCATGTTGATCGGTGGCCTCTGGCATGGTGCGAGCTGGATGTTCGTGATCTGGGGCGGGCTCAACGGGATCGGCCTCGTGATCTACAAGTACTGGAAGCGGATCAGTCCGTGGGAGAAGAGCATGCATTGGTTCGCGCATGCATGGGCGGTGTTCATCAC
>JAEYYE010000086.1 GCA_023430945.1 Bacteroidota bacterium | reverse complement strand
CTGTCGCGGATCAACGCGTATTGGTACGCATCGCCTTCGCCCAGGAAAGCCTTGTTGATCTTGATGTATTGGATCGTATCGCGCTGGTTCAGCAACCCGTACACCACTGTGATGTCCTTGTACGGCGCGTTCACTTCCAACTCCGTACTACAGCCGATCAAGGCCGCCGCGGCGAACAGGAAAAGGAATTTCTTCATGTGGATCAGCCGCATGGGCTGCCAAAGATAGAAGAAGCCGTCTGCCATGCTAACACCGTTGCTCAAGCCGATCGCACGGCTACTGTCCCGCGATCGCCGTTGCCTTCCCGAAGTTCCAATTAAGCAGCGGCATCGCGCCACGTTCATTTCTGTTCCAAAGCCCGATCTGCACACCATTGCCGCGGCGGCTCCGGTTGATCAACCCGATCTGCACGCCGCGCATCTTTTCAACCTCGTTCACCATGGCGATGGATGCACCGTTCAATTCCAAGGTACGGGTCCAGATCAGATCCAAAGAAATTCCGTTCACGCATTCCAATGCGCTCATCCAGCCGGAGATCGAAATTCCGTTCACCACCGTTGTACGTGTACCGAATACCGACAGCAGCAGGCCGTTGTGTTGCGATTCGCTGGTAACGCTGGCCGGATTGGCGTTCAAAACATCGGGTTCATTCCTTCCGATCGTGAACGGCTGGAAGATCCCGTTCCCGATGATCTGCAGGTTGATGCCATGCGAGCGTTTCAGATTCGCCGGTGAGCATACACTTTCCGATCCGATCGGCCCGATCGCAATACCGTAGATGTTGTCACGCGCACACGGTATTGGTTTGATCACATAACTGTTCCGCATCGCCTGCCCGCTCAGCCAGATGGGTAGAACGAGCATGGCGGATAGCAGTACGCGGCGGATCATCACAGCCAAGTTATATCCAATTTTTTTTGGGCGTGCCCCGTCAGCCATCGCGTGCACGCGATCGCTCCCGCGCCAAGTCAGGTATTTATCCTGAGCGAAGTCGAAGGATCCCACTTCCTCAGCCGCCAGGATCCTCCTTCTTCTTGATAAAGGTATGAGCGGGTGAGGGCGGCTTCCGGGGTTTCCATTCCTATCCTTCACCCACATCCAGCCATGCCATTCTGTTCTGTCAGGGTATCGATCGGCCCTTGCCAGAGCTATATTCGGAACGCATGTCCGGCCAGATCACAGGTATCCATCATGTCACCGCGCTTTCTTCCAGCGCCCAGCGGAACGTGGATCTCTATGCCGGTGTTCTCGGTCTGCGGCTGGTGAAGCGCACGGTGAATTTCGACGCGCCCGGTGTGCATCATCTCTATTTTGGCGATGAGGCAGGTTCACCGGGTTCGATCATCACCTTCTTTCCATACGAGGACCTGGCGCGCGGCCGGCCGGGCAAAGGCCAGCTCACGGTCACCATGTTCGCCGTACCCGAAGGTTCCATCGATCACTGGGTGGCGCGGCTCGCGCGCTTCAACATTCCGGTGAAAGGCCCGCAACAGCGGTTGGGCGGCGAGGTCTTCATTTCATTCGAGGATCACGATGGGCTCAACCTTGAGTTGGTCGAGGCTCCCGCCGATCGGCGTTCCGGCAACCGTCTTGGGCCCGTGGCACCGGAGCATGCGATCAAGGGTTTCCATGGCGTGGTGCTCAGCCTGGACAGGCCGGAGCCCACCGCCGCGCTGCTCAGCGAACAACTGGGGTATCGTGCCGGACGGGAAGGAAGCGATCGGTTCCGTTTTTCAGTCGGGGATCGGCCCGGCTCCATCGTGGATATTGTTTGCAGCCCGCACGAAATGCGTGGTCTCGCAGGTAGCGGCACGGTGCACCACGTGGCCTTTTCCACACCCGGCGATGCCGATCAGGCCGCATTGCGCGATCGGTTGTCGGCGATCGGCCTGCAGGTTACCCCGGTGATGGATCGCCAGTATTTCCGGTCGATCTATTTCCGCGAGCCGGGCGGTGTTCTTTTCGAGATCGCAACCGAGCCACCGGGTTTCACGGTCGATGAATCGCGGGAGAAGTTGGGATCGGCGTTGAAGCTGCCTGCCTGGGCGGAGCCGCAAAGGAGTAAGATCGAGGAACAGCTCGCCCCGATCACGGTAGAACTTTCAAAATTCCAGGACTGATGCATCCCTACAAGATCATTTCACGAGGCGCATCCCTGCAGGATGCGGACCACGCGATGATCCTGCTGCACGGCCGCGGAGGCACGCCGCAGGACATGCTCGATCTGGCACAACGGTTCGTGAACAAGGAATGGCATCTGGCCGCGCCGCTGGCGGCGAATTCCACCTGGTACCCCTTCAGCTTCATGGCGCCGCGTGAGAAGAACGAGCCATGGCTCGGCAGTGCGATCGGTGTGGTGCAACGGCTGATCGGTGAAGTGAACGCGCACATCCCGTTCGATCACATCCATGTGATGGGCTTTTCGCAGGGTGCCTGCCTCACCACGGAAGTGGTAGCACGCACCCCGAATGGTTACGGCGGTATCTATGCGTTCACCGGTGGCCTGATCGGCGAAGATCTCGATCGTGCCGGTTACAACGGCGACCTTGCCGGAACGCCGGTTTACCTGAGCAACAGCGACGATGATCCGCATGTGCCGCTGGCGCGATCCAAGGAGACCATGGAGATCCTGGAGGCGATGGGAGCAAAGGTCACCCTGGATGTATTCCCCGGCAGGCAGCATACCATCGATCCGCAAGAGATCGATCGCGTGCGTGGCCTCATGGCGGCCACCGCCTAACGATCGGCCTTGATCAGTTCGATGTGATGCACGCGATCACCGGCCACTGCGCGCAGGTGGTACACGCCATTGGCAAGGCTGGAAAGATCGAGCGACTTCATTGCCGGGCCGGTGAGCACGTTCTCCGATCCAGGCACCATTCTTCCGGCGGCATCGAACAGCATCCATTTCACCGGGCCTTCGATCCGGACATCCATCAGGGCGAGGCCGTTCGTCGGGTTCGGTGAGATCACGATCACTTCGCTCATTTGCTGATCGCCGATCGATGTACATACATCAACCACTACGTCGATCGTTGTCGTACCGGCACAACTTCCTTCTTCCTCGGCTGTGAGCGAGACCTGCCAGGTGCCTTCGCCGATCATGGCCGGGTCGAACATCACCGAGGTCCCGATCCCTTCCACCGCACCGGACCAGATGCCTGCAGGGGTTCCCGTTATCTCCACCGGCTGATCGGTGATGCAGAGCAATTCCACCGGCGAGATCACCGGGATGGTTTGTTCTTCGTGGACCGAGATCGATAGCGGTGGATTCACCAGCATGCAGCCGTTCGGATCGGTATACACGTAAACGATCGCATGTTCACCAACGCCTGCCGCAGCCGGGTCGAACGTGCCGTCGGCCTGCACGGGAGCGCTCCATTCACCGTCGGCAGGGGAAGCAGCAAGTTCCACGGGATCCTGGTCGATGCAAAAGCTGAGCAGGCCGCTTTCATGCGTGATATCAACGGTGCTCGCAAGTTCGATCGATGTGGTCGCCGTGGCGGAGCAGCCTCCTGAGTACACGGAATAGCTGAGCGGATGTATTCCCGGACCTGCGATGAACGGGAGCAGCACGCCACCTGCAACGCCCGGCCCGGACCAGATGCCACCCGCAGGTTGGGCGAACTGCTGCAGATCGATGGAACTGGTGCTCGTACAGAAGGCTTCCGGCTCCATCATATCGATCTGCGGTATCACATCGTTCACCACGATCACGATCGAATCGTTGTTGGCGCATTGCTGTGGCCCGATCGGCTGGCGGTCCAGGTGAACGGTATATACGCCAGCGCCGATCGATGGGTCGAACAGCGCAGCATCACCGGCGGTCCCGCTTATATCGCCGCTCCAGGTATTGTCCGGCCATGGGAGTTGTGCACTGATCGTCTGTATGCCGGAATTGATGCACAACGTATCGATCTCCACGATCTCGGCCGGCACGGTGTTCCAGACATTCAGCGGGCCCATGAACGAATTGCAGGTCGCGCCCGTGTTATCGGTGAATTGTGCCACGATGAGCTCGCCGTTGTAATTGTCCAGATCGAGGATGTTGCCGGGCGACAAACCCTGCCATTGCGTGGCCTGGGGTTGGGAAGTGAGCTGGAAAGGACCGTCGCCACTGCAAACGATCGGGCCGATGAACGGTTCGATCTGCGGCCCGGTGATCACGCGCATGTTCGCAAGCCCCGCAACGGGGCAGCCATCGGGTTCATACCAGGTGTAAGCGAGCGGTACGGTGGAAGTGCCGCCCACACTGCTTCGGTGGAACATGTTGTTGGTGACCCACGTGCCGCTCCACGTTCCGCTGGAAGGGATCGCATCGGGCAATGGTATGCTCGGCCCGATCACGCAAACCGTATCGAACGCGGGCAATTCCAGCTGCGTGGTCGCTGGTTGAAGTTCGTTCAGGTGCAGAAGCAGGCCGGTACCATTGCGGATCAACAGATCGGCTTTTCCGTCCCCGTTCATGTCCGTGAGGATCACTTGCTGTCCGCGCGCCACTTCCGGCAGATCCTCCTTCGGCACGAACCGCGCGACGCTTTCCACGTAGGTGGTCCAGCGCACGGGAAGGCTGGGATCCGAAGGAACGTAAACCACGGAAGCACCTTCAGCGCAACCCAGGTCGGCGAAGTGTCCCACCCCGGCGGTCATCACCGGCTCGATCACGCGTATGGTGAATTCGTTGAACGGAATGTTCTCGCTAAGCCGGTTCTCGGCCCACTGGATCACCGTCTGGTGCGCTTCCGCGATATCGAGATCACCATCCTGGTCGATATCGATCAGTTGCGGATCCACGAACTGGTAATCGAACAGGTAGAAGAGGGGCATCTGCTGCCATTCACTTGCATCGCCGTTCACGTTCATCAACCCGATCATGGCGTTCTGGGAGTTCATGAAGAGCACGTCGTTCCCCGGGAATTCATCGATCGCGCCGGCGAGCAATATGGTCGAAGCGCCGCCTTCGATCTCGTCGGAAATGAAGCCGGGTGCACCGAAATTTCCTCCGTCGTTCACAAGGCTGGCGATCCGCGAAGTGGATCCCGTGTTCACCGAAACAATGATCTCCGGGGCACCGTCACCGTTCAGGTCGGAAAGCGCGATGCGGCCGGCTTCACCCGGCAGGGACGTAACATCGATCGGTGCAGCGAAGGTGCCGCCGGCCGAAGTGGCGATCCGGATCGTATTGCCGGTGGAAACATAGACCAGGTCCGGCGTTCCATTCCCATCGGTATCACCGAACACATGTGCACTTACCGGTCCTGTGGTGATCGCAGGAGCGAACGCGGCCAACGTGCCGGAGCCATCGTTCTGCGCCCATTTGAATTGGTCACCGCCGAAGAAACCCACCAGATCCATGTCGCCATCGTTGTCAAGATCGATCGGCTGCAAGCGCGGAAGTGATCCATCGGTGGAGAGCGTTTGGGGTTCGGCGAACTGCGCACAGGACGTTCGCGGTGCCACGAGGGATAGAACGAGGATGCAGGCCGCAACGGCCTTCCGTGTAATGCGTTGTACCAAGACGATGTAAATGCGGATACTAAGTTAATATGGCCGATCGGCCCGGAATGGGCTGCGGCGCTGCAAATGTCGGATTTCCGCGTGGCATTACCGTGGATCCCAAGCATCGGCACTTTTGAGGCATCCTGCGGAACACCCGGGTGGCCTGTGATCATCTTACTTTGTACAATGATCCGTACGCTTCCCCTTCTCTTTCTCTTCACTTTTCTCCACGCTGGATCCCGGGCCCAGTACAACATCGATTTCGTGGGGAAGCTGGATTTCCAGGATCTGCGGAATTCCGATCTGAGCAACCTGTGGGGTTATACCGACGAGACCGGGATCGAATATGCGATCGTGGGCGTGAACGGCAGTTCGAACGATCCCGGCGGTGTTTCGGTGGTGAGCCTGGCCGATCCGGCCGATCCACAGGAGATCTTCTTTGTGCCTGGGCCACCGTCCATCTGGCGTGAAGTGAAGGTGTGGGGCGATCATGCGTACATCACCACCGAAGCGGAGAATGGCGGGGTAACCATCATCGATCTGAGCC
>JAEYYE010000065.1 GCA_023430945.1 Bacteroidota bacterium | reverse complement strand
GGGGATCCACATCTGCAAGAGCATG
This sequence comes from Bacteroidota bacterium, assembly GCA_023430945.1. Classification (GTDB taxonomy): domain Bacteria; phylum Bacteroidota; class Bacteroidia; order Flavobacteriales_F; family PHOS-HE28; genus PHOS-HE28. The sequence goes on along the minus strand of JAEYYE010000065.1, from coordinate 3,660 downwards.
GTGGCCTGGACCGAGTTCGGCGACGGTGAAACGCCCGCATCGGGCGCACTGAAAGGCGATAAGCTGGTGGGGAAGTATTACGTGGAATTCGATCGGCAATACCGCCGCCAGGTGGAGGAATTGACCGGCCGTGGCATGCCCAAGGAACAGGCCGAGAAGGAAGCGCCGCTGATGCAACAAGCGCAGGAAATGCTACGGAAATGGGAGGCAGGCGATGCCGAAGTGCGTGCGCTCTGGCAGAAAATGAACGGTTGGGTCTATGAAGGTTTCCAGGCCACATACGATCGTATCGGGGCTGAATTCGATCGCGTGTATTATGAGAGCGAGACCTATATCCTCGGAAAGAACGATATCCTGAAAGGATTGGAGAACGGCGTGTTCTACCAGAAGGAGGATGGCAGCGTGTGGGTGGATCTGACCGCCGATGGGCTCGATCAGAAAGTGTTGTTGCGCAGCGATGGCACCAGCGTTTACATGACACAGGATGTCGGCACGGCCATCAAGCGTTTCGAGGAATTCCCGGGGCTATCACGGTTGATCTATACCGTCGGTAATGAACAGGACTATCATTTCAAGGTGCTTTTCCTGATCCTGAAGAAACTCGGATTCGAGTGGGCGGATGGTTTGTATCACCTGAGCTATGGCATGGTGGATCTGCCCAGTGGAAAAATGAAAAGCCGCGAAGGCACCGTTGTCGATGCGGACGATCTGATGGAGGAGGTGGTGAACGAAGCGCGCAGGACATCGGAGGAACTCGGGAAACTCGAGGACTTCACTCCTGAGCAACGCAATGCGATCTTTGAGATGATCGGCATGGCCGCGCTCAAGTATTATCTGCTGAAGGTGGATGCGAAAAAGCGCATGCTCTTCGATCCGGCCGCGAGCATCGATATAAATGGGCACACCGGACCGTTCATCCAGTATACGCATGCGCGGATCCGAAGCCTGTTGCGGAAAGCAGGAGTGGAGCACGCTGGCGCGATCGGTGAGTTGTCTGCTGAGGAATTACTTCCCGAGGAAAAGGCGGTGATCCAGCTGTTGCACCGCTTTCCGTCGGTCTTCTCTGAAGCAGCACGCGACCTCGATCCATCTTCCATTGCGAACCACACCTACGAGGTGGTGAAGGCCTACAACACGATGTACCAAAGCATTCCGGTGTTGAAGGAGACGGATCCGGCGAAACGTGACCTCCGGTTGCTCCTGAGTTCGATCGTGGCGTCATCCATCAAAAAGGCGATGTGGTGCCTGGGGATGGAAGTACCCGATCGCATGTGAAGGTGCACGCGTTGAAATTCCGTTCGGCCTGAATTGACGCCCCTCCATGGGCGTTGGCCGAATTATTGATCGCGTGGCGTGCGGCATGCCCAATATTGCCTTCACCTGATGCTTCGACATACCTTTACTTCCGGATCGACCATCTCCATGTTCCCCAGTGGCCGTGCGATCGATGCACAGATGACGATACCAGAACGGAAGGAAGTCGCTGTGCTGCCACGGTTGCTTTATGTTTCAATGAACGATCCAGGCGATATCAAGGCCTGGTCCGGCACCGTTTATCATCTGGCGAAAATGCTGGAACAGCAAGGCTTTCCAGTAGAATACATGCCTAACATGTTGCGGGATAGCCGTTTGTGGCAGAAGGCGATGGAGCGCGGCCGGGCCTGGCTGAAAGGCGAAAAACCAGCGCCCGTTGATCGGCGATTGCATACCGCACAACGCTTCGCGCAGCTGATCGAGAAGCGGTTGCAAAGCAGCGATGCGCAGATCGTATACTGCCCCAGCAGCATCCCGCTCGCCTTGTTGAAGACCGATCGGCCGAAGGTGTTCCAGACGGATGCCACGTTCGCCGGCATCATCCATCAATATCCTGAACTTTCCGAGTACCGGAAGGATTTCATCGATGAAGGGCATCACCTGGAACGGATCGCATTGCAGAACTGTGACCTGGCGATCTATTCATCACATTGGGCTGCCCGGTCCGCGATCAATGACTATGGTGCCGATCCATCCAAAGTGCATGTGATCCCCTTCGGCAGTAATCTCGGGGTTGAGCTCGAAGAACGTGCGGTTGGCCAGATCATCAGGAGCCGCCTGTCGAAGAAGCTGTCCCTTCTCTTCATTGGGGTACACTGGCCGCGCAAGGGAGGGAACATCGCCCTTCAGACTGCTCGAATACTGCATGAACGTGGTTTTGATGTTGAATTGAACGTGGTAGGCTGCGTGCCTCCCGAGCGCGATCTTCCCGCCTACGTGCAAGTTCAGCCTTTCATGGACAAGACGAGGCCGGAGGATCACAGGAAGATGGTGGAGATCATCCAGAACAGTCATTTCCTTGTTCTTCCATCACGGGCCGATTGCACACCGATCGTGGTGAACGAATGCAATTCGCAAGGTGTGCCGTGCCTCACTTCGGATGTCGGCGGATTACCCGAGATGATCAAGGAAGGGATGAACGGCCATTTCTTCAGCGTTACGGCACCGGCAACCGCCTATGCCGATACCATCACGCGTTATGCGAACGATGGCGCGGCCTACGAGCGGCTCGCCACGAACGCATTCAAGGAATATCGCGGCTGGCTTGGTTGGGAAGCCTCCGGTAAACTGGTGAAGCGCGCGATCCAACAATTGGTGGCGCCTGCTCGCTGATCGCAGTTCGATCAGCTATTCCTTCCGTTCAGCAATTCATCAAGATCACTGATCGCGATCGGTTTCACGTAATGTGCGTTGAAGCCGGCCTGTTTGGACCGTTCCATATCACGCTGCTGGCCCCAGCCGGATAGTGCCACCACCATCAGATCCCTGCCCCAGGGTTCGGACCGCAGCGCTTCACAGGCTTCAAAGCCGTTCATGGTGGGCATCCCGATATCCATGAATATCACATCAGGCCGCAGCTGTTCGGCCTTGCGGATCGCTTCAGCGCCGTCGTGTGCGAGATGCACTTCATGACCTTGTTTCTGCAACAACATACCCATTGAAACGGCCGCATCATGATTGTCATCCACCACGAGAACGCGCTTCCTGGTCCTTGAGGAACCATTCTGCACCGGTTGCTCGGTATTGGTGGTGGGCGAACCCTCCCTTGCGAGCGGAAGTGTTATCACGAATTCACTTCCCTTGCCTTTCCCTTCACTGGTACCATGGACCGATCCGCCGTGCATCATAGACAGCCGCTGTACGATGTTCAAACCGATCCCGAGCCCACCGCCCGGATCGGTACGCTGATCGGAATTCACCTGGGTGAACATTTCGAAGATGCTATCGAGGTGGTCCTTCTCGATGCCGATGCCATTGTCCTTCACACGGATCAAAGCGTTCCTGCCCTTTCGTGTGAGCCGTATCTCGATCCGCCCGCCACGCGGAGTGTATTTCGCCGCATTGTTCAACAGGTTGGCCACGCTCTGTGTAAGGCGCATTGCATCACCGTTCACCACCAATCTCTCATCGGGCATCTGCACGATCAGTTGGTGTTCACGGTTCTCGATCAGTGGCCGGCTGCTTTCCACGGCGGTCTCCACGATCGTCGCAAGGTCCACGTTCTCGGGGCGCAATTCGATCTTGCCACGCGAGATCCTGCTCAGGTCCATCAGATCATCCACCAGGCGTACCAGGTGATTCATCTGCCTGTCCATCATAGCACGGGTGGATGTTTGCAATTCCTCA
>JAEYYE010000011.1 GCA_023430945.1 Bacteroidota bacterium | reverse complement strand
ATCGAGATGATGCGCCAGCGTCACGGTCTTCTTGAAACGCTCGACATTCCCCTTCAGATCGAACGCCTCGAGCATTACGATGTACGGGCCGATCGCGCATTTCCGGCCATCGTCGGCAAGCCCCTCCCACGAGATCGATCCGGAGATGCCCATGATCTTCGATGCGAACAGTTCTCGCACTTTCCTTCCTTCGACATCGAAGATCATCAATGTTCCAACGAACCCGTCGGCATCGAACTGATATGTGATCGTAAGTTGATCCTGGTAACCGTCGTTGTCCGGTGAAAAGATCGCCGGATCGATGGTGAGCGAACCTTGAGGTTCCGGGGCCAAGGAATATTGCGAATTACGGAAACCAGGTGTGGCGCGGCCTGCAAGATCGGAAGCGGTCTGCCAGTTGGTGGGATCGTCCGTTGGCCGATCGGGATCGACGCGTTCCAGGCTGAAGCCTTCGGTGTCATCTACAAGATCGAAGTGAAGATCATCGTGGTAATCGAACCGATCGAGTTGCTGGCCGTTTGCAGCCAGAAGCACAGCGGAACCCGAAGTGTTCACGAAGGATGGCAAAGCGATCTGTATCGCATTCTCCTTCACAGAATTCGGAAAATCCTGAAAGATGTTGGAAGTATCCGGCGTGAGAAAAAGATGCGCACCGGGAACCATGATCCGATCCTCGTCCAACTGAACGGTGGAGCCCGATCCGTTCATGATCTTCAAGCCGGCAAGCTGGATCGCTCCATTGGATCGATTGAAGATCTCAAGAAAGTCCGAGCCATTCCCGATCGGATCATAAAGCAATTCGTTGATCACAAGATCTCCGGGGCCGGCTTGTTGCGCGATCATCAATTGCATCGTCGTATCGATCGCGTTCCCTGCCAGGTCGGAGACTCCTGCGATCGAAAGCGCATACGACACGCCGGACAACAATGGATCGGCCAGGGTCAGTTGAACAGATTGGGATGAGATCATTGTCACACTCGCCGGCGATCCGATCCCGTCGCTCACGGAATAGCTGGCTTCATCCTCTGCACTCGCGGCATTGAGCGCTTCACTGAATTGTATATCGATCGTGCTTGCATCATTCACCGCGATTGAAACGATCGAAGGCGGGATCGTATCGGCAGGCAGAACATCCACAATGATATCGTCGAAGAAATGTTTGTTCACCATGCTCGCTGTGCTATTCTGCTCGATCAAGATCGCGAAGTATTGACCGATCGGAATTACCGGGTCGCCGATCGGGCCTATCGTGGTGATATTCCCGGCTAGGTCCTCATCGTACTTCAACGTCCAACCGAGATCCTCGGATCGCTCTACGCGCAATGATAGTCTGTTACTGGTGGTGCTGTTCACAACGCCATCCGGGCTGCTCAGAACAGGTGAAACGGTCCCTTCCACCTTCTTCAGAAGTTCGATCTTATCCTGTGTTCCGCCTATCCGCACGAACCATCCGTTCTGGCTTGCGACCGGATCGGCCTCTTCGCTGATCAGATGGATCTCCACATAGTTCGAGCCGGACGTGTTGAGCCGCAGATCGACCTCGACTTCCCAGAAGCAATCGTTCGCCAATGCATTCGGCGTGCTGATCCAATAGGTCGCTGCGCCAGGACTGTTGCTCCGCAATTTCAGATCATCGTCCTCATCGACAACCGCGAATAGGTCCAGATCGCCGGACCATGTGGGACCATTGGCCAATTCGCCATCGCTGAAGGATTCGTTGATCTGTGCGTTCGCCTCGAATGATAGAAGGATCGAGAGAAGAAGTACGGATCGGCCTGGACGCATTGATAATTACGGAATACTGTTCGGATCTCTTTCCAGGCAAGGTAGTACTTTCGGCCCGCGCAATAGCGTTGCGATCCCATGAAAGTAGCAGTGGTGGGCGCCACCGGTCTGGTGGGCGGCGTAATGTTGAAAGTACTCGAGGAACGTTCTTTCCCTGTGGATCACTTGATCCCGGTAGCGAGCGAACGATCGGTGGGATCGGATATCACCTTCCGAGGGGAAAAGTTCCCTATCCGCAGTTTGGAGCAGGCCGTGGAGGAGCGTCCCGATGTAGCCCTCTTTTCGGCCGGCGGCGCGGTTTCCCTGGAATGGGCACCACGATTCGCGAATGCCGGTTGCACGGTGATCGACAACAGCAGCGCATGGCGCATGTTCGCGGACAAGAAACTGATCGTGCCCGAGATCAACGGTCATCTATTGGCGGAGAACGATCGTATCATCGCCAACCCGAATTGCAGCACGATACAACTCGTGATGGTGCTTGCGCCGTTGCATCGATCCTTCGGCGTGGAACGCGTTGTGGTGAGCACTTACCAGAGCGTTACGGGCACCGGCCAGAAGGCGATCAAACAACTGAATGATGAACGTGTCGGCGCGAAAGCCGAAATGGTCTATCCGTTCCCAATAGACCGGAACGTGATCCCACGCTGCGATTCCTTCATGGAGAACGGTTACACGAAGGAAGAGATGAAGGTGGTGCTGGAAACGCAAAAGATCCTCGACCCATCCATCAAGGTAACGTGTACCGCTGTACGGGTGCCGGTCACAGGCGGCCACAGCGAATCCGTGAACGTTGAACTCCGGAAGGAATTCCGCCTGGACGACGTTCGTGAACTACTCCGGAATACATCAGGCGTGATCCTTGCCGATGATCCGCAGAGGGATCTGTATCCGATGCCATTGCATGCGAACGGCAGGGATGAAGTGTTCGTTGGAAGGCTGCGGATCGATGAAAGCCAGCCGCGTACGCTGAACATGTGGATAGTGGCGGACAATCTGCGCAAGGGCGCAGCCACCAACGCGGTTCAGATCGCGGAGCTTCTCCTGAAGAAAGGCCTGCTCGGCAACCGGATCGCCGAAGGCGCCAGCGCCTGATCTCTTGTTACGATCCTGGGGCCGTCAGCTTCGGCCGGGCCGAGCGAAGTACTGTTCTCGGTCGATCGATCATCGATCGGTTCCGTACGACGATCCCTTTTCGCCGATCCGCCCTGCGTCAAAATGAAGAGGACCACACCTATCGTGATCGCTGCGTCGGCGATGTTGAACACCGGCCTGAAGAAGATGAAGTGTTCCCCTCCCCAGAACGGAAGCCATTGCGGCAGGCGGCCCTCCCAGATCGGGAAATAGAACATGTCCACCACCGCACCGTGGAAG
>JAEYYE010000387.1 GCA_023430945.1 Bacteroidota bacterium | reverse complement strand
GCGTGATGGTGATCGGGTGGACATTGCCAAATTGGACAGCACCGATCTTTCGGGCGATCAATTGACCGGCGGATACATCTTCAAACTGGACAAAGCCGATGAAAGCGATGATGGATGGTCTTCCGATCATCCGCCAGCATCTGGGGAAGGTCAGATCGACTTTTTCTATGACTATCCGAAACCCGATCGGATCATGCCTGAACAGGAAGCATACATACAGGCCTATGTCGATAGTTTCGAGAATGCGCTCGAGAGCCCGAATTTCACCGATCCGATGGTTGGTTACAGGAACTTCATCGAAACCAATACGTTCGTCGATCTCTTCCTCCTGAACGAATTGAGCCGCAATGTGGACGGCTATCGGCTAAGCACGTTCCTGCACAAGGATCGCAATAGCAACGGCGGCAAATTGCGGATCGGTCCGGTATGGGATTATGACATTGCCTGGGGCAACGCCAATTATTGTGATGGCAGCGAGATCACTGGCTGGGCCTATGAATTCGGCGATGTCTGCGGCACCGATCCATGGCAGGTACCGTTCTGGTGGGAGCGCTTGCTGCAAGATCCCAGTTTCAAATATGAATTGCGTTGCCGTTGGAATGAGTTGGGCAATTCAACGTTGAGCATCGATACTCTTCATCAGTATTGCGATAGCATGAGCACGTACCTGGGTGAAGCGATCGGCCGAAACTTCACGGCCTGGCCGATCCTGGGTGTGGCCGTGTGGCCGAACCCGCAACCGGTGCCGCTCGATCATGCCGGTGAGATCGATGAATTGAAGGATTTCATCCAAGCGCGCTGGAACTGGCTCGATCAGGCGATCGCTACGCTGGCGCCCGACTGTTCTGTTGGGATTCCAACAGCCTCAAGGTCGATGTCCTCTCAGATCCATCCCAATCCGTTCATCGATCACGTGTGGATCGATGTACCAGCCACGATCGAACAGATCGTACTTCACGATCTGCAGGGACCTATCATTTGGGAGATCAGTGCCCACCGGCAGGGTGGGTCGCAACGGATCGACCTGCCACGCGGGCTTTCCTCCGGGATCTATCTGTTACGCATTACGACAAGTGATGAGCGGGACCTGATCTATCGGTTGCGGCATTGAACTTTGCTCTGCGGATCGAACCTGTCCGCTCAACACGTGTACAGGTCTTCAAAGACGCAGATCACGAACATGAACGCAAGTCTGAAGTACGTGGCGATCCTTTCCATCGCCTTGTTCTCTGTTTCACCGCTCCGTGCGAATGAGAAGGATGTCACCAGCAGGATCACCGAAGCCAAGGTATTCCTGAGCGGCGCGCAGATCTCGCGATCGGCCTCGAGCACACTTGCCGCTGGATCGAACGTGATCGTTTTCACCGGCCTTCCGCAGGATCTCGATCCGCAAAGCGTGCAGATCACCGGAAAGGGTGGCTATACGATCATGAGCGTGGAGCACCGCATCGATCATCTTACGGAAAGTCCGAAGAAGAAGGAGATCGAAAGCCTGGAGGAACAGATCAAGAAGTTGCAACGCGAGCTGGACCTGGAACGCGCTACGCAACAGGTGTGGGAGCAGGAGGAGCAACTTCTGTTGAAGAACACCTCGATCTCGGGTCAGCAGAACGGCGTTACCGCCGCGCAGCTTCAAGCGGTGAACGATTATGTGCGCGAACGCCTGAGAGTGGTGAAGGCAGGGTGGCTTACGCAGCAGGAAAAGATCGTGAAGCTGAACGAGGAGCTTGCCAAGCTCCTGCATCAAATGCAACAATTCCACGGCGAAGCTCCGCGTCCTACCAGTGAGGTCGTTGTCGAGATCGATTCACCGGGTGAAGTGAACGCAACATTCACGATCACCTATTTCGTTCATAATGCAGGCTGGTCGCCGGCGTACGATCTGCGCGCGAAGAACACCAGCGAACCGATCGAATTGCTGATGAAGGCGCAGGTGGTGAACAATACCGGCGAGGATTGGACAAAGGTGAAGATGAGCCTCAGCAGCGGCGATCCTACGCTGGGCGGAACGATGCCGCAATTGCAGGCGTGGTACCTGCAACCGATGTACAAGCTTACGCAAGTTCAAAGCTTCTCTCCGAATACGCGCACCAAACAACCGGCACCGGCAGCAGACATGAGCGAAAGCCTGAAATATGAAGAGCGCGAAGCGGATGTGACCGTTGGGAACTCAGTGGCCTATCGCACGACCACGATGGAATTCCAGATCGATATGCCGTTCACCGTACCGACGGATGGAAGGCCGCACATGATCGGTGTCAAGAGCCATACGGTGCCGGCCACTTACCAGCATTACGTTACGCCGAAGCTCGATCGCGATGCGTTCCTGTACGCGCGCACCACCGGATGGGAGGATCTGGATCTTCTATCAGGCGCTGCGAACATCTTCTTCGAAGGCACTTTTGTTGGTGAAACACATCTGCAACTGGATGTGCCGAAGGATACGCTGGAGATATCGCTCGGCCGTGACAAGGGGATCACTGTGGATCGCGTGAAGCGAAAGATGACCAACGACAAGGCGATCGTGGGAAGCAAGCGCACGGTGAACATCGGCTGGGACATCACGGTGCGCAACACGAAGAGCACACCGATCGAGATCGAAGTGCGCGACCAGTATCCGTTAAGTCCGCAAAGCGAGATCGAAGTGAAGCTGGAGGAAAAAGGCGACGCGATCGTGGACGAGCAGACCGGCACCTTGAAATGGAAGTTCAAGCTCGATCCGAAGGGATCGAAGAAGCTCGGTTATGCGTATTCGGTGAAGTATCCGAAAGATCTGCCGGTGATGGTGGAGTGAGGAAGGAACATCTCCGGAATGTTGCGTGAGCGATAGAAGTGGAAAGCCCGCAAGCGAGGCTTTTGCGAGTGCGGACTTGGAACGGATAGCGCGACCGCGGCTGCATTTGAGCCGCGGGCACGCCCAAAAGAACCGATCAGGCCATGCCGACCTTGCGCAGATGCACCAGGTGCGACCATAACGCGCTGCGCAACGTTGGGAATTCGCGGTACTGGATGCCGAACTCGTCGCACACTTTGCGCAGGCGCTTGCTGAGCGCCGGATAATGCACGTGGCTGATCCGCGGGAAGAGGTGATGCTCGATCTGGAAGTTCAGGCCGCCGAAAAGCCAGTTCCACACCTTGTTGTTGGTGGCGAAATTGGCCGTGGTGCAGACCTGGTGAACAGCCCATTCGGCCTGCACGTTCTTGCCATCGCTGGTGGTCACGAATTCGCTGTGCTCAACAA
>JAEYYE010000352.1 GCA_023430945.1 Bacteroidota bacterium | reverse complement strand
GTCCATGAGCCCGTTGCCGGTGCGACGGGCGCATTCGCCTGCAACGTGGTGCTTTCGGCGGGTGTGCAAAGAACTTGATCGGCACCCGCATCCGCTGGATCGCTCTCACCATCGAAGAGGAAGATGTTCATGTCCGCGGATGTGTGCGTGCACAGACCGTTGTCCAACGACCACCTGAAGATGTTATGCCCTACCCCAAGGTTGTTCACCATGGTGAGCGGATCGTTCGGGTCCACGAGATCGCCTGCACCCTGGATCAAGGTCCAGGTACCTGTGGCAGGGAATACCGCATCGTTCGCCTGCATCGTAGTGCTGTTCACCGGCGTGCAGATCAGCACGTCCGGTACCACGGTGGCGGCGGGCGCCTGATCATCATACACGACGATGCGCACCGTATCGGTGCTCGGCGGCCCGAACCCGCACTGGCCATTGAAGATCGTCCACAGGAATTCATGCACACCCACTCCGAGCCCGCTCAAAGCGGAGTTCGGATCGTTGATGGAATTCACCGTGGCACCACCCTGGAGGACCGACCAGGTCCCAACACCCGGTGCAGCGGGCGTATTCGCCTGCATCACGGCCGCTGAGTCGGCACCGCAGATCAATTGATCGGATCCGGCATCCGCGATCGGAGCGAGCGGATCGTACACGTACACATCGACCGTATCGGTAAGGATGCCATTGTTCGGGCATGGATCCCAGGAAAGCGTCCATACGAACGAGTTGATGCCCTGGGTCAATCCGGAGACGGTCGTAACTGGATCGTTCGGATCGGTGAATACACCTGTTCCGGCCAGGACGCTCCATGTACCGATCGCTGGCGCAGGTGGCGCCACAGCCTGCAGTTGCATGGAGGTGATCGGTATGCAGGTCTGCATATCCGGGCCGGCATCGGCCGCTGCGGTGGTATCACCATACACGATCACTTCCACCAGATCGCTCGTTAGGCCGTTCGGGCATGGGCCGTTGGATACTTCCCATTGAAAGATGTTCACGCCTTCGAGCATGCCGGTGATCATCGTGTTGGGATCGCCCGGGTCCACGGGGGAACCGTTGCCTGATACGAGCGTCCATGTGCCGGTGGCGGGGAAGATCAACTGGCTCGCGGCCATGAACGCACTGTCCTGCGGAACGCACAACTGTTGATCAAACCCGGCATCAGCGAGCGGATTGTTCGGATCGAAGACGAAGATGCTCACCTGATCGGTGGTGGTCGCACAATCGCCGCTCTCCAGCATCCAGGTGAAGATGTTCTCACCGATCGTAAGTCCGGTCACTTCCGTATTCGGATCGTTCGGGTCGGCGAATACGCCAGTGCCTTGCGAAACGGACCAGGTGCCCACCGCGTTCACCACTGGTGCGTTCGCGGCGAGTGTCGCCGCATCCGCGGGGAAGCAGAGCGATTGATCGGCTCCGGCATCAGCCGGCGGGGCGTTCGCATCGAAAAGGATCACCGTTACCTGGTCGCTCGTGATGCCGTTCGCGCATGCACCATTGTCCACTGTCCAGGTGAAGATGTTCGTTCCAATGCCCAGTCCGGTGATGGTCGTGGCCGGATCGTTCACATCGGTGATCGTTCCCTGTCCGGAGGTGAGCGTCCATGTTCCGATCGCCGGGAAGGTGACCGTGCTTCCGGCCATCGTTACGCTTGTTACAGGCGTGCATATCTGCTGATCGGGTCCGGCATCCGCATCCGGGTTGTTCTCATCAAATACGTAGATGCTTACCAGATCGGTGGTGATCGCATTCGCACAAGCGCCATTGTCCACCGTCCAGGAGAAGATGTTCTCGCCGATCGAAAGTCCGGTCACTTCGGAATTCGGATCGGATGGATCGGTGATCACACCGGTTCCGCTCATGAGAGCCCATGTTCCTGTGGCCGGCGAAGTGATCGCACTGCCTTGCAATGTCGTTGTGGACACAGGCGAGCAGAGCTGTTGATCGGACCCGGCATTTGCGACCGGATCGTTCTGATCGTACAGGTCGATCGTCACCGTATCGGTGGTGATGCCATTCGCACATGGTCCGGCATCCACCTGCCATTCCAGGATGATCACGCCGGGTGCGGCACCATCGATCACAGCCTGCGGATCGTTCGGATCGGAAATGGTCCCGCTTCCGGATATCATCGTCCATGTTCCGATCGCTGGTGCCGTCACCGTGCTGCCTTGCAATTGAATATTCGCTATCGGCGTACACAGATCTTGATCGGGCCCGGCATTCGCCGCTGGATCGTTCCCATTGTACACATTGATGCTGACCAGGTCGGTGGTGATCCCGCTGGCGCAGGGACCGTTGTCCACCGTCCATTGGAAGATGTTCTCCCCGAAAGCAAGATCGAGGATCACCGAATTGGGATCATTGGGCGAAACGATCAGGCCCGTCCCGCTCACGAGCGTCCATGTGCCTGTGGCCGGGAACGTGATCAAGCTACCAGCCATGGTGGTGGTGGCCAGATCGGTGGTGCAGAGCTGCTGATCGGCACCCGCATCGGCGATCGGGTTGTTCTCGTCGTAAACGAAGATGCTCACCACATCCGATCCACTGCCTGTTTCGCAGGTACCATTGCTGCTGGTCCAGAGGAATTGGTTCTCTCCCACTGCCAGCCCCGTAACTTCCGTGTTAGGATCGTTGGGATCCGCGATCGTTCCGCTGCCGGTCACAAGTGTCCACGTGCCTACGGCCGGGAATGTCATTGCACTTCCGTTAAAAATGGTGCTGGTCTGTGGCGTGCAGAGCGTTTGATCCGCTCCGGCGGCCGGCGGCGGACTATTGCTGTCGAACAGTGTGATCGTTACCTGATCGGAGGAGATGCCGCTGGCGCACGGTCCATTGTCCACGGTCCATTCAAATACGTTCACGCCTACGCCGAGCGCGGTGACCGTGGTGTTCGGCAGAGAGGGGTCCGTGATCGTTCCTGCACCGGAAATGAGCGTCCAAGTGCCTGAGGCCGGGAATGTGATCGCACTTCCCTGAAGTGATGCCACGATCTGCGGCGTGCAGAGCGACTGATCCGCGCCGGCATCGGCAACCGCAACGTTCGAGTCGAAGATGAAGATGCTCACCTGATCGGAGGTCGTTCCGCAAGGCCCATTGTCGACTACCCATTCGAACACGTTCTCACCGACCGCCAGACCTGTGATGGTGGTGGCCGGATCGTTGGGATCGGAAGGCACACCGCTTCCACTTACAAGGCTCCATGTCCCGATCGCCGGTATAGTGATGGTGCTGCCGGCCATGGTGGCGGTAGTCGTGGCACAGAGTTGCTGGTCCGGTCCGGCATTGGCGACCGGGTTGTTCTCATCGTAGATCAGGATCGATGTCTGATCCGTGGTGAGGGGATTCGGGCAATCCCCATTGTCCACCGTGTACGAGAACGTGTTGATACCGATCGCAAGGCCGTTCACCACCGTGGTGCTGGAGGCCGGATCCACAATGGTTCCCGATCCGCTGATCAACTGCCATTCCGTAGTTGCGGGGAACGTGGCCGCACTTCCCGTGAGCGTAGCTTGATCCTGCGGCGAACAGAATTCCTGGTCGGTGCCGGCATCCGCTGCGGCGGTTGTACCATCGAATACGATGATGCTCACCTGGTCACTGGTGATCGGATCGGCGCAGGCACCGTTATTCACTGTCCATTGGAAGATGTTCTCCCCCACCGTAAGACCTGTCAATTGGGGACTCGGATCGTTCGGATCGCTTATGAGACCATTGCCGCTCACAAGTATCCACTCACCTGTGGCCGGGAAGATCACTGTACTTCCGGCAAGCGTGGTTGCGTCTGTTGGTGAGCAGATCGTCTGGTCCGGACCGGCGGCTGCAGGGCCCATCGATCCATCGTATACGACGATGCGAACCTGATCCGATGTGGTACCGCATGCACCGTTCTCGATCGTCCATTCGAATATGTTCACTCCGACAGGCAGTGACGTAATGGTGGTGTTCGGGTCGTTCACAGCGGTGATCGTACCGCCGCCGTTCACCACCGTCCAGGTCCCGATCGCGGATCCCACGGTCGGGGTGGAGTTCATCACCACGGTGGAAAGTGGTGTGCAGATCTCCTGATCGGCCCCGGCGTTCGCGACAGGTGCACCACTATCGTAAACGAACACCGAAACAAGATCCGTGGTGATCGCATTGGCGCAGGCGCCGTTGTTCACCTGCCATTGGAATACGTTCTCACCGATCCCCAATCCGCTGATGGTGGTGGTGGGCGAGGTTGGATCGGCGATGATGCCGCTTCCGCTCACAAGGGTCCATTCGCCCATGGCCGGTATGATCAGCGATGAGGCACTCATGTTCGTGCTGTTCATCGGAAGGCAGATCTGCTGATCGGGACCTGCGTTCGCCACCGGATTGGCTGGATCGAAAGTGAAGATCGTGAGATCATCATCGGTGATGCCACAACCCAGGTTGTCGATGCTCCATTCAATGATGTTCACACCGATCGAAAGACCGGAAACGGTGGTGGTGGGATCGGCGGGATCGGCGAACGTGGCCGTGCCCTGGATCACAGACCAACTACCGGTTGCCGGGAAGATCGGCGAATTCGCTGTGGTGACCACTGTTCCAGCGGTCCCACATGTGATCATATCAGCTCCGGCGGTGGCGGGTTGGGCTTCGCCATCGGCCACGGTAACGTTCACCGTACTGCTCGAGATCGGTGAAGCGCATGAGCCGTTGTTCACCGTCCATGTGAACGAATAGATGCCCGGCACAAGTCCGGTAACGGTGGAATTCGGATCGTTGGGATCGGTGATCGTTCCGGAACCTCCGGTGGATGTCCATACTCCAGTGGCCGGGAAGATCACAGGGCTCGCTTCGAGCTCGATCGAGTTGCCGGCATCGGTGCAGATGTTGAAATCCTCACCGGCATCCGCGGTTGGATTCGCGGGATCGAACACGAATACGCTCAACTGGTCGGTGGTCGATCCGCAGGATCCGTTGTTCACTTCCCATTGGAAGATGTTCTGGCCAACCGCCAGGCCGGTTATCGTCGTCATCGGATCGAAGGGATCGGTGATCTGTGCGGTCCCGGAGATCAACATCCATTGGCCTGTGGCGGGTGGGGCCACGATGTTCGCGGCCATCACCGTGTTCGTAGCACAGATCGAAATGTCGGGTCCGGCGCTGGCCGGTGCTATTGATGCATCATTCACCGTGATGCGCACCACATCCGTGGTGATCCCGCCGCATGCTCCGGTGTTCACCGTCCACTGCAATTCGTTCACACCGACCCCAAAACCGCTTGCTGCGGAGGTCGGCGAAGTCGGGTCGGCGATGGTGGCCGATCCGGTGATCACCGACCATTGGCCGGTGCCCGGGAATGTCACTGAACTTCCTGCGAGCGCGATCGCGTTCGGCGCTACCGGGATGCAGAGCGAAACATCGGGTCCGGCGTTCGCGATTGGATCGGTGCTTGAGAATCTGCTGATCACCACATCATCGGAACTGGTTCCGCAGGGGCCGTTGTTCACCGTCCAGCGCAATACCGTCACACCCACCGGGATCCCCGAAACGGAAGCTGTGGGGCTGTTGGGATTCGCGATCGTTCCTGTACCACTGATGATCGTCCATGTCACAGTGGCAGGTGCGGTGACCGCATTTCCTGCAAGTATGGTACTACCCGAACCGCACAACTGTTGATCGGCACCTGCGTTCGCTGCAGTAGCATTCGGATCGTAGATCCTGATCGTGACATCGTCCGAAGTGATCGCACCCGGACATGGCCCGTTCGAGATCGTCCAACGGTAAACGTTCACACCGCTGGTCGCCCCGGTCACCGTGGTGGTGGGGTTCGATGGATCGGTGAAGGTGCCGGTTCCACTTACCACGCTCCAGGTACCTGTGGCCGGTACGATGGGTGCGTTCGCTGCCAGGGATACTGAAGCCACAGGGCCGCACAGATCCTGATCGATCCCCGCATTCGCGGCAGGTGCGTTCCGATCGAACACGTTTATAACCACATCATCGTTCGTGGTCGGTGGCAGGCAACCACCATTGTTGATCGTCCAGCGAAGAACGTTCATACCTACGGAAAGACCGGAGACGGACGTAGTGGCGCTCGATGCGTTCGCGAAGACCCCCGTACCGCTGATCACAGACCATGTCCCGGTTGCCGGCACCACAGGAATGTTCCCTGCCAGGGTGGTGGTCGCTGTGGGTGATGCGATCGGTGTACAAAGGTTCTGATCCGCACCGGCGTTGGCAGCAGGTGCCCCATTGTCGAAGCGGCTGATGGTGACCGTGGAGGTGGTGATGCCGCAGGGTCCGTTGTTCACGGTCCATTGAAAAATGTTGTTCCCGATCCCCAGACCGCTGATCTGTGTGGTGGGCGACGCCGGTGAGGTGATCGTGCCGCTTCCGCTTACCAGCGACCACGCACCTGTAGCAGGTGCGACCGGTGTATTGGCCGCCATGGTGGTTGTGGCGGTGCAGATCTGTTGCGAAGGACCGGCATTTGCCACTGGCGCACCCGGGTCATAGATCACGATGTTCACTTGATCTTCCGTGGTCGGTGGATCACAAGGCCCATTATTGATCGTCCATCGGAACGTGTTCACGCCGGTCGACAGACCAGTTACGGTAGTGTTCCTGCTGTTCGGATTTGTGAATGTTCCTGTACCCGCCACCACGGACCAGGTGCCGTTGTTAGGCTGCGCGTCCATCTGCACTGTCCCCGGGTTCGAACAGAATAATTGGTCGGGGCCGGCGTTGGCCGCTGGTTGTGCATAGTTATACACTTGCACTGTCATCGTATTGGACGTAGGCGCGCCGCAAGGCCCGTTGTTGATCGTCCACCGTAGTATGTTCTGGCCGATGGAAAGACCTGTCACCAGCGTGGTGGGTGAATTCGGGTTCGCGAAAGTTCCCGTACCACTGATCACCGTCCACGTACCCACCGCAGGTGCGATGGCGGCATTTGCTGCAAGTGTTGTCTGCGTATTGGGTGTGCAAAGCTGCTGGTTGGGTCCGGCATTCGCTGCCGGCTGTGCCGGGTTATAGCGCGTGATCACCACATCATCGGTGGTGACACCACAACTTCCGTAGTCCATGGTCCAGCGGAACACATTGGCACCTTGTGCCAGACCGGAAACCGTTGTGTTCGGATCGGAGACGGATGCGAACGTACCAGCACCACTGATCACGCTCCACGTTCCCGGTGTTTGCGGATAAGGTTGCTGCGCTGCAAGGGTGGCCGTGGTGGCACATACACTTTGATCCGGACCGGCATTGGCCGCTGCGAACGGCGGCGTGATGTTGATCAGGTAACCTTGCGTGGCCGATCCATTCAGCGTGCACGCATCATCGGTCACCGACACGGTGAAGATCTGTGTGCCGATGTTCGACACATCCGGTGTCCAGCAGAACGTACCCACCGGCCGTGATGCGGTGGTTGTGGTGAAGGTTGCGCCTGGAATGGCAGCGTTCCATTCCATCGTAACGATCTGGCTCGCATCCGCATCGGCGGAATTCACATTGAAGCAGATGTTCTCCCCGGCACATACGTCGATCACAAAATCGTTGGTACCGTTGATCCCGGAAGCGCTCGGGTTATTGTTGGAACAGGCAATGATGGCGAATTGCACATCACGTATGTACTGTCCTATCTGGACACCGTTCCTGAACTCCTTCACAAGTACGCTCAGTACCGCGAACTGCTGGATGCTCGGAGTACAGGTGATCGTGCCCGTCTGGGGATCGATCTGAACAGCGTTAGCACCTCCCAGGGTGACCACCGGCTGCTGGTAAGTGTAACCGGCGCTGTATGGGATCGTGGCACCGTTGTTCCCACGCGCGGGGGCAAATTCGAACGTGAGCGAATCACCCGCCAGATCGGAAACACCATGATTGTACACGAGCGGCTGGCCCACGCAACCGAATGTGACCGGATCGTTAAGGAAACGAGGCGAACTATTGCAAGGCGCGATCGTGTTGTTCAACCTTGCCGAGAGGTACAGGTTCCTGGACCCGGGATTGTTCAACGAGGTGATCGCATTGTTCCGGCAGCATAGCTCCCAAGAAAAGGTCCAATCCGTGCCGCAACCGGCCCATGCGGATAGATCCACGATCTTGCTGAACCGGTACCTCTCCACTCCGTATACGCCGCTTGGATCGATGCAGCGATCGGGTGCTGCTTCGCAGATCGGTGTGATCACATCCACGCTTTCGAGAGCGAAGCATGAAGTGAAATTCGCACCGCATGTGGGTGATGAGATGGTGAACCTTCTGCCGTTATTGCAATTCGTTGGCGCTTCAACCCCGTTGCAATCGCGGAAAAGCGTAAGGATCACCTTGTACTGGTTATTGCCCAGGCACTCGTAGGTGATGTCGCCACCCATGGCGTGCGTAGCACGTGCTTCGCTCTGCAACAGGAGCAGCAATGGAAGGAGCACGAATGCTTTCCTTACCACACCGCGGAATGCGCCGGCCACCATGCGGGCCCTGCGCGAAAAACGTAGAAGTTCAGCCATGTAAGCTCTGGGCTACTGTCCGGTGAGAACGACCTGATCACACCCGATCCCCAGCGCACCTGCATCAGTCCTTCGCGATCCACGGCGGGACAACGTTCGGACCCATGTCGATCGGCTTTGGGATCAAGTTGCGGACAAACGTAGACGGCCACAAAATGTGACAAGAGCGCACCAGCGCTCAATTGTCAACAGTTGTTTGTTTGCGCGATCGGCGAAAGATCCCGACCGGCAACATGAAAAAAATACTTCGCTATCGCAGCCGGGCACTACGGGAGCGGCGCTCCCAATCCTCGAATTGCTTCACCTGCAATACGGCCTTGATCTCTTTGCGGCGTTCTGCGGCGAGTTGCTCCAGCCGCTGGGTGCGCACCTCGTCCGTAAGTGATGCATCGGCCATGATCTGCGCCCGCTCCGCATTATGGTCCTCCTCGATCACGCGCAGCCTGCGTACCTGATCACCTTCCAGGCCCCATATCTGGAAAAGACTGTCCGGCAAAGCATCCCAACCGCGGATCGGCTGTTCGCCCTGCGCACGTGCAGTGGTGGCGAGCCACAGGATCCCAGCGGCCACAACGAGGGTAGCGAGTATCCTTTTGTTCATTTCGATCGTGTGTTGGTGATGTTGGCTAATATAATCGTGCCACGACCGGCACGAAATGACGAACGTCTACTGCACCGGGCGATAGATCGTGACCTTGCCCCGCACCACGTGATCGAGAACGAAGCGGCTGGTGCCCACTTTACGGCCGGTGACATCCGTATTCTGGTGGGCGATGTCGTAAACGCCGGGTTGCACCACACGGTAGATGATCGCGGTATGTTTCGGCATCTTCTCTTCCCGCTTCACGTTGCCGCTCCGATCCTGTGTCACCACGTTCTCGAACTGGACGATATCACCGGAAAAGACCTGATCCTTCGCTGGATCGACAGGTGAACCGAAACCGTAGGAACCATCCCATTGCGCACCGGCATGTTCCAGTGCGTTGGCGGCGAGGTCCCAGCACTCGCCACGGCCCACCTTCCTGTTCATGTTCGCTTTTACGAACTCGATCACTTTCTGGTTGAGGGCAGGAACGCTGTCCGGTGCGGCGATGAACGCAGAAGGACCATCCCGATCCACGGATGCCGAAGCACCGATCGATGCGAAGGCGAAGAGCGAAGCAATGATGAACGTTCCCATGCTGTGCCGATCGATGTCAATCGGCATGCCAGATCGCATTCATGCGCCCCCGATCGCCAACCGGGCACAAGGGCGCAACTGCGCTGATGTGCGAAAGGGATCGCACCGGAAAGCCCGCAGCCTCACCCCCGGCCCCTCTCCGAGCCTCACCCTCTTTCTCCCTCACCGAAAGAGGGAAGATCTTGGAGAGGGGAGCGAAGCGGAAGAAAAGTACCTGCGAGGACTTATTCTATGACCTGTGCAAGTGCCGGCCGGTATTTTCTTCCGATGTAAGGAGTGCCCCGCTGGATCACCGCGCACACCCGATGGATGATCTTGTTCCTTATGGCGTTCAGCAC
>JAEYYE010000294.1 GCA_023430945.1 Bacteroidota bacterium | reverse complement strand
CGGACCACATCGATACCGTGCTCATAGATGGAAAACCGTTCCGATCCGGCGAGGCCGTTGCCTGAAGATCCGCAACCCACGTTCGTGCGTCCGCCAGGTTTGGAATTCACGATGGGGCTGGCGCTCTTCGCGCTCATCTTCATGATGTTCTTCCTGGTGCAATCGTTCGTTTTCTTCATCGGGGTGAAGCAGAGCCTTCCGCAGTTCGCGAACGAACCGTATTCGGCCGGCATGTTCGAGGATCCGCAGTTCCAGCAGCAGATGCAGGTGTTGATCTTCAACGGCGACCTGGTCGCCAGGGAAGCATTGTGGAGCGGCGGGATCGGTCTTGCGCTCATCCTCCTGAGCGTGTTCATCTGGAAGAAACGCAACGCGGCCATTTTCCTTGGAATGACGCCTCCACGCGGGATCCTGTTCCTGAAATGGATCGGCATTTTCCTGCTGATCGGTGCGGTGGTCGAAGTGATCGGCCGCAGTTCAGATATTTTCCAGAGCGAATTCATGGCACAGGTGATCGGCAGCGCCACCGATCGCGTATTGCTGTTCATAGGGATCGCGATCATGGCACCGCTCTTCGAGGAATTCCTGCTGCGGGGACTGCTCTTCGGATCGGTGCGCTACATCGCTGATGAACACGTAACGGTGGCAGTAACAGCGGGTGTTTTCACCTTGATGCACATGCAGTACAACTGGGCGATCATGCTGCTGATCCTGCCCATGGGCGTGATCTTCGGGTACGCACGGTCGCGCACCGGTTCCATCTGGGTGCCGGTATTCCTGCACATACTCAACAACAGTGCAAGCCTGCTGATCCCTGTGGAATGATCCGCGAGAATGGGATCGTGGAACGTCCATCGAAGAAGATCCTTGCGCTTTATTGCTGTTCGGCCATTCTGATCTATGCGATGGCTGCCTGGAACAGCACCGGATATTTCCATGCCGATGAACACTTCCAGATCCTGGAATTCGCGAATTACAAAGAGGGCGCGATCCCGGCTTCGGCACTTGCATGGGAATTCGGATCGCAGATCCGGCCGGGTCTGCAGGTGGCGATCGCTTCACTCTTCATCAACCTCCTGGGATCGTTCGGGATCACGGATCCGTTCCTCATAGCCACCATTCTACGTTCACTCGCTGGAACGCTCAGCCTGCTGGCACTCTGGTCGATCTACCGATCGAACGGACATCTGCTGCGCACGAAAGCATCGCATCACTTCTATCTCGCTTCGGCTTTATTGCTATGGTTCCTGCCCTTCATCGGTGTCCGCTTCTCTTCGGAAACATTCAGCGGGAGCATTTTCTTCATCGCCGTCGCATTGATGACTGGCCGATCGGACCGTTCGCGTTTCCAATGGATGCCGATCGGCTCATTGCTCGGGCTTTCGTTCATGCTTCGTTACCAGGCGGGAATTCTCATCGCTGGGCTGCTGCTTTGCTGGATCTGGAAGGATCGAGCGTGGCAGAACATTCGCTTTTATCTCGTACTGGCCGGCATCGCGATCGGCATCTTCATCGGCATGCTCGCGGATCGCTGGCTCTATGATGAGTGGACATTCAACGCATGGGAATACGCACGGATCAACATCCTTGAAGGAAAAGCTTCCGAATTCGGGACACGTCCGTGGCATTACTACTTCGGCAAAGTGATCGAAGCAGCGATTCTTCCGATCGGGATGCTGGTGTTCGGTGCGATCATCGCATTCTGGCGCCGGCAATGGGATCATGCGTTCACGTGGGCCTCGATGCTGTTCGTTCTCGTTCACATCCTGATCGCGCACAAGGAACTTCGTTTCCTTTTTCCCTTGGTATTCATGGTGCCGCTCGCGATCGCACATCTTGTCCAGATGGATCGATTCCGCTGGCTGCGCAGCCCGATCGTGATCGCGATCCTCCTTTTGATCGATCTGCCGCTATTGCTGTACAACATCACACGACCGGCTACGGATCACGTTGAAGCGTTGCGGATCGCTTACGGTCTAAGTGAACACAGCCCCGTCGTGCTGTTCCATTCCGGTGAGGATCCTCTGGATCCTTGGGGTTTGAAGCATTCATTTTATTGGCGGGAGGGCCGGGCCGAGATCGTACGAGTTGTCTCTGCTGCGGATCTTCCTTTGGATCCAACGAAGCTTGCGATCTATTACACCAGCGAACTTTCACTGCAGGATCGATCGCCGATCACCGGCCTGGATCTTATCACGATCCACAGGACGTATCCCGTTTGGATCACGGAACATTTCAACCTGAACAATTGGGTCGAACGCACGCGAATGAGAGCGATCTACCGGATCGAAAGGACCGACCGGCCTTTGCCGCCGGTGCTTCAGTAGCTTTGCCGCCTTCATAGACCGCCGAGATGCAAAGAAGACTTATCGAGTGTGTACCCAACATCAGTGAAGGACGCGATCGTGCCAAGATCGATGCGATCGCCGCCGTAGTGGAGACCGTTGAAGGAGTGCGATTGCTGGACATCGACCCGGGAAAGGCGACCAACCGCACCGTGATCACGTTCGTGGGAGAGCCGGAGCAGGTGATCGAGGCCGCTTTCAGGCTGATCAAGAAAGCACAGGAATTGATCGACATGCGCCAGCACAAAGGCGAGCATCCGCGCTTCGGCGCCACGGATGTTTGCCCGCTCGTCCCGATCAGCGGCATCACCATGGATGAAGTGGTTCCGTTCGCGCACAAGCTCGCTGAACGCGTGGGAAATGAATTGAAGATCCCCGTGTACTGCTACGAATTCGCGGCGAAAGAGGAAAAACGGAGGAATCTCGCCAATAACCGCAGCGGCGAATACGAAGGACTTCCGAAGAAATTGAAAGATCCGCAATGGGAACCTGATTTCGGCCCCTCGGAATTCAATGATAGCGTTTCCCGAAGCGGGGCTGTGGCGATCGGCGCACGGAATTTCCTCGTGGCCTATAACGTGAACCTGAACACCACGAGCACACGT
>JAEYYE010000085.1 GCA_023430945.1 Bacteroidota bacterium | reverse complement strand
GTGCAACGCCTTGTTCCATGCGCTCTTCACGCCATCGAAGCTCACCCCGGCGAAGTTCCGCGATACAATGAAACGCTTCGTGCCGCTGCCCGATGGGGATCATGCGCGCGTTACGCTGGTCTTCGATCATGATGGCAAAGAACATACGTTGATCCGGACATGGGGCGCCGGCTCCACTTCGCAATTAATAAGGAACGGATCGCCGGATCTGGCCGATGGTGGCGAGATCGATGCGATCGTTCAAAAAGCACTGCGCTGGAACCAGGCGACCTGGGAACATGTGCTGTTCATCAACCAGGCGAAGCTCAGCGGAACGCTGGATCTGTTGGACCAAAGCGGATCGGCTGATGTAGGCGAGATCCTGCGCAGCAATGGTTCGATCGTGGGTGATATCGCTCCTGAAAAGCTGATCGCCGCCTTGCAGGAGCGGGTCGATCTGTTGTACTCGAATTGGGATCGACAATACGGCCGGCCGCGCGATGGAAAGGGGATCCTGAATCCGCATAAGCGCAATGTTGGTCCGGTGTTGAAGGCGTATTACGCGCAGGAGACCACGCGTCAGGAATATGAAAAGGTGCTGCAGCACGAAAAGGATGTGGATGCGGTGAACGCGGAGATCTCCCGTGTGCAGCAATTGATGGAGAAGGAAAAGCCATTGGTGGAAGATGGCAGAACGCGGAAGGAAGGCTTGAACCGCCGCGCGATCCTGGAACAGAACCTGAAACATGGCCAGGCGGAGATCGCGCGGTTGATGAAAGTGATGACCGATTGGCCCGGCGCGGAGACAGTGCTGAAGGAAAAGAGGGAAGCACTGCTCCAATGTTCACAGCAACTGGAACGTCTAACCACGGAGATCGCGAACGCGAAACTGCACGAAGGAGCTGACAAAGTGCGGATCGGATATCAAGCGCTTGCCGAAGCGAAGAAGGCGTTGGATGAGGCGCGCACGGAATTCGCTGCGCTGAAGCCGGTGACCAAGGAACAGATCGATGAGATAAGGAAGCTGGCACAAACGGTCGAGCGGATCGAAGTGGAGATCAAAGCGCAGAAACTGGCTGCGATCCTGCAGGCGAAAGAGCCGATGTCCGTGATCGTGGAACGTGGCGGATCGGATGAAGAGCCGATCGAACTTTCACCGGACAAACCTTATCAATGCAGCGCCGAAGGCCGGATCTCGATCATTACCGGTGCATTGAGCATCAGTGTGCGCAGCGATCAGAGGGATGTGGAACAATTGTACGCCGATCTTGAAAGTGCGCGTTCGCAACACCAACGGGCATTGACGGAATTGGAGGTCGCGGATCTTCCCTCGATGATCGCACGCAAGGAGAACCATGATCTGGCACGGCAGAAAGTGGATCGGGCGAATGCAACGTACATCGCTTCATTGCAGAAGAAGACCGAGGAACAATGGCAGAAAGCGATCGATGACCTGAAGAGCATCCCTCCCACCCGTTCGCTCACAGAACTCGATCAGGAGCAACGGCGGATCCTTGCCGATCAGGCGCGGCATGAACAGGAAAAGAAGGCGCTGGACAAAGATCTCGCGGAGTGGACCAAGACCTTCACCTCGGTGGATCGATTGACCTTGAAGGTGGTCGATCTGCGTGGTGCGATCCTGAAGGATGAGGCGGAACTCGCCCAATTGCCCACGGTGCCGGAAGGATATTGCGATGCGAACGCTTACCTGATCGCATTGAAGAAAGCTGAAGAGGCGTTCGATCGGGCGAAGGAACTATTGCAGGCACAACGGGAACGTCTCAAGTTCCTTGAAGGAAGTACGCCCACCACTTCGCTGGAAGAATTGAAGGAGCAACTGGAGCTTGCGGAGCGCGAATTCGATCGCACGTTGAATGAAGCAAAGGCCTACGAGCGGATCTTGCAACGCGTGGAGGATCTGGCCGATCGCCAAGGTCCCGATCCACTGGCTGGGCTTGCTACGCGCGTGCAGCATTTCGTTCATCTGCTTACCGATGGGCGCTACAAGCCACAACTCGATGGTGTAAAAGCGACCGGGCTTCTAGGCGATCACGAATTGGAGAACCGGCTGCTTTCACAGGGCACGAAAGGCTGCCTCGCGCTGGCGATCCGCATGGCGTACGCGGAGATCTACCTCGGCGAAGGTGAAGGCTTCATGCTGATGGATGATCCGCTTACCGACATGGATCCGGCCAGACGCCGCTGCGCGGTGAATGCGATAAATGACTTTGCACGGAAGTATCAGGTGATCGTGCTTACCTGCCACCCGGAGCATGCGCAGTTGTTCAAGGAAGAAGGTGCGGCCGTGCAGAGGATCGGAGAAAAAGTGGCGGTGGTTTGATCTGTTGACCAGAACGGGATCTGCGCCCGGGATAGGAGCGGCGGCCCGGCGAAGACCGGCGTTGCGGCAACGTGCAGCGAGGAGGCGACCGCAGGAAGCCACCGGAGCGCCGTTGCCGCTACGACGGACGAGCCGGCCACAGCGGATAGCCCGATAAGGCGCCCAAATGGACCTCGATGAAGACCGATCCACGATCCCTCAACCAATGAACGGAAACCCGCGCAGGATGCCGAACTTCGCAGAAGTGAAGATCGAGCCGCTGATCCTTTCAGGCCACAAAGGCCCGGTGTATACACTTTGCAAGGCGCCTGCCGGCAATTCGTTCTTCAGCGGAAGTGGCGATGGCACGCTGGTGCGCTGGCGGATCGGCGCGATCGATGGTGAAGTGCTGGCGCGAACGAATGAAGCGATCTATAGCGCGCATCTTCACGGCGATGACCTGATCTTCATTGGCACCGAGGCCGGTGCGATCCACGTGATCGAGCTGCGAACGGCGCGCGAGATCCACCATTTCACCGTGCATCGCAAAGGGATCTTCCGTTTCATTTCGATCGGCCCGGATCGGATCGCATGTGCGGCCGGCGATGGTTCACTGAGCATTTGGGACATTCGAAAAATGGCCGATCGCTGGCAGGTAGAGCTTCACCGGCAGATCCCGCTGATCGAAGAGAAGCTCCGCGATCTGGAGATCTCGGACAACGGGGATCGATTGGTGATCGCCGGTGGCGACGGCCAATTGCGGATACTGGGAACGAACGGTTTCAATGAGATCGGGAGCATCGGCGCACATCCTGGAACGGCGCAGCCCCGCGGCATTCAAGGCGCTTCCAGCGTGGTGTTCCATCCATCGAAACCGGTGTTGATCAGCGGTGGCAAGGATGGTCATCTGCGGTTCTGGCGTACCGATCGGGAGAACACTTTGATCCAGGAGATCGCGGCGCACAAAGGGGCGATCTACCAGATCGCGTTCGATCAAGCAGGTTCGCTGTGCGCCACCGGCAGCCGCGATGGCACGATCAAGATCTGGGATGCGCGAACGTTCGATCCACTATTCCGCATGGATCGCGGGAAGCACGGGCATACCCATTCGGTGAATTCGCTGCTTTGGATGGACCGCTACCTGGTGAGCGCAAGTGATGATCGCAGTGTGCGCTGCTGGCCGATCGATGTGGAGGCCGCGCGTACTTTTGGCACCCTCAGAACATGATCTCGATCCCATGAACATCGGGCCCGATCTGGCGATATTGGTCACCGGCGGCTCCGGCTTCATTGGCAGCCATGTGTGCGATGCGCTCGTGGAACTTGGCGCGCAGGTTACCTGCATGGACAATTTCGCCACAAGCGATCGGAAGAACATTGAGCATCTGCAAGGAAGAAAGAATTTCAGGTTGATCGAAGGTGACATCCGATCCGTGGATGATTGCAGGAATGCGATCGCCGGGAATGCGATCGTGGTGCACCTTGCCGCGCTCGGATCGGTGCCACGCTCGATCGCCGATCCACTCGCTTCACATGCCACCAACCTCACCGGTTTCCTCAATGTTCTGGAGTCCGCGCGGACCGCTGGTGTGAAGAAGCTGATCTATGCATCGAGCTCCAGCGTATATGGCGATTCCAAGGAACTGCCGAAGAAGGAAGAGCGGATCGGGCTGCCGCTCTCACCCTATGCTGTGACAAAAGCGGGCAATGAAGCGTATGCCACCTTGTACCACCGGTTGCATTCGTTCCCTTCGATCGGATTGCGCTTCTTCAACGTGTTCGGCGAGCGGCAGGATCCCGACGGTCCGTATGCTGCGGCGATCCCGAAGTTCATCCGCAGTTTTCTCGCGCACCGATCGCCGCAGGTGCATGGCGATGGATTGCAGTCGCGCGATTTCACTTACGTGGGCAATGCGGTGCAGGCGGTGATCGCAGCGATCGAAAGCAGGAATGCGGATGTGGCTGGAAGGATCTTCAACATCGCGTACGGTTCGCGCACCACGCTTCTGGAACTGATCGGTCTGCTGCAGCGAGAACTGGCGCAGACCGATCCAGCGATCGCATCGATCCAGGTGGAACATGTGGCGCCACGTGCCGGTGATGTGCGCGATTCGCTGGCGGATATCGGGCTGGCTAAGGAAATGCTCGGCTTCAAGCCGGCCTTCACGCTTGCCGAGGGTTTGAAGAAGGCGGTGCCTTGGTATGTGAGGAATTATCGGTGAAAGGTGATCGGTTGAATGAAATCATAGGTTCGTGTAGATACGTATCTGGCCTTGTCGAGTAACCTGAGGGTTTAAGTACTCCCTCAAACTTTGTTGTTTGGCCGTCCTAGCACAAAATGTGAGAATTTCTTCCTTTTTCATAGGATATTCTTTAACGCCGCGATATTGTGCAAGATCAAAAATGGAAAGGCTTCTGCGGAAATCATCTTTGATACTTATGTAGAGGATCCCATTCGGAGCTAAGAATGACAATGCGCGATCTATAACCTGCTGAGCTTTCTCTTTGTGCATGAAATGCAAGACCTGCGAGAGCACTACCACATCATACTCATGCAACTGCGGTTGATATTGTCGAAAATCTTTGTTGTACGTAATCTGGAAAACGCTTTTCAATTGACTTCTCGGGATCTTCGGCACTATATCGGTCTCTAAAACCTCTGGCTCGTCCCAATAAGCTTCCAAATCCGGGAGCACCGAAAACTTTCTACGGGTACGTTCCCTCTTCTTTATCTCTAGCACATCGGCTTCCGTCATCTCCTCGATGCCTTCCATATGCGGTATTCCAGTCGCGTAGTGAAAATATACCAATGACATACCATCACCAGAACCGATATCCAAAACCCTTGTTGGTGAACGTTTAGTCACACGGCCAACCATTTTGGGGTCTATTATCCCTGCCCACAGGTCGCCGAAAAAGTATTCTTCTCCCAAAGCAGGTGCTTCAGTATGTGCTTGATCCATAAGAGTGAAAGTAGCAAACCAAGTTATTTATTTTCGTCTTTCTATTCTGGGCCTATCTTCACAAATAACCGAAATCATTTAGACCAGATCTCACCACCGCTGAACCGATCGAGCGATTAAAAGCTCGTATCGCCGATCCTACTTAATGATAGATCCAGAAAAGGATCAGGCAAGCCGATCACTCGAACTGCGCAACGCTCAGCGCGATGATGTTGCAGCATTCCAGGATCTGTTCTTCCGTGATCACCAGCGGCGGCGCGAAGCGAATGATGTCGCCGTGCGTTGGCTTTGCGAGCACACCATTGTCGCGTAACAACAGGCAAAGTTCCCATGCGGTCCTCGCTGATCCATCGGCACTTTTCCGTGGCTCGATCACCAATGCGTTCAGGAGGCCTTTGCCGCGCACGAGCTTCACGAAGGGAAAACGATCGACGAGCTCCTGCATCTTCTGCCGGAAGATCTTCCCAAGCCGATCGGCATTCGCTGAAAGACCTTCATCCTCCACGATGCTGAGCGCTTCGATCGCCATTCGCGCGGCCATTGGATTTCCGCCGAACGTGCTGCCGTGCGTTCCCGGAGTGAACACATCCATCAGTTCGCTATCCGCCAGCACGCAGCTCACCGGGTACATCCCGCCGCTGAGCGCCTTGCCAAGGATCACCACATCGGGCCTTACCCCGGAATGCTCGCACGCGAGCTTCCGGCCGGTGCGCGCGATGCCTGTCTGCACTTCATCGGCGATGAACAGCACGTTCTTCGATCGGCACAGTTCCGCCACCCGCGGCAGGTAATTGTCATCGGGAACCATCACGCCGGCTTCGCCCTGGATCGGTTCCACCATGAAGGCACACACAGTTGGATCGGCCAATTCCTTTTCGAGCGCGCCGAGATCGTTGTAAGGGATCTGGATGAAACCTGGAGTGTACGGACCGAATCCGCCGCGGCTATCGTCATCGGTGCTGGCGCTTATGATGCTGATCGTGCGTCCGTGGAAATTGCCCGCGCAGACGATGATCTTCGCTTCATTGCGTGCAATGCCTTTCTTCGTGTAGCCCCACTTGCGCGCCAGCTTCATCGCCGTCTCCACCGCTTCGGCGCCGGTGTTCATCGGCAGCATGCGCTCGTAGCCGAAGTACTCACAAACGAACCGCGCATATTCACCCAGAAGACTGTTGTAGAACGCCCGCGAAGTGAGCGTGAGCTTTTCCGCCTGATCCTGCATCGCCTTCACCAGGCGCGGATGGCAGTGTCCCTGATTGACGGCGCTGTATGCGCTCAACAGATCGTAATAACGCTTGCCTTCCACATCCCAAACGAAAATGCCTTTCCCACTATCGAGCACCACGGGCAGCGGATGATAATTGTGCGCACCGTACTTATCCTCGAGCTCGATGGCCTGTTGCGTCTTTGTGGATCTGGTTGAAGTCTGAAGCATGAACGGTAAAAGTTGATCGGTAAAACTACGGAAGCCGGAAAGCCTGATCAGTGAACGATGCGATCGAGGCCGGTGATCACCGAAGCGATCCGCACCGCATCGAAGATGCGTTCTTCACTGCAGCCGAGCGCGATGAGTGAGGCTTCGTGACTCTTCACACATTGTTCGCACCCGTTCACCGCGCTTATAGCGAGGCTGAGCAGTTCGAAGAATTCCTTGCCGGTGGCGGGGCTCATCATGATGTTCATGCGAAGCCCTGCGCGCAATTCCTGGTACTTCTCTTTTCCGCTGAAATGCCTGAAACGGTATAGCACGTTGTTCACGCTCATCATGCTCGCAACGGCGGCCATTTCAGCGATCTGCGCATCTGCTGCGCCTTCAGTTTCCGCTTGCTTGGTGAAGTAGCCGATCAGAGTCTCGTTCTTCTGGTTCACCGCAACGCTTAATGCGAGCAACGCGGCCTCCTTCGGCTGGATGTGCTGGCTCTTGAGCACAGCCTTCAAGTTCAATTTCAGGTCCCTTGAATAGCGGCTGTCGGTCCTGCCGAGCAGATCCAGCGCAGCACCCTTCCGATCGGGTTGAAGTGCAAGTTCCTCCAGAAGGCTTGTAACGCCTTCATAACGTGTGATCTGTTGTTCCATGGTGGGTCTTTCTGCTCAAAAGCGCCGCCACGTTGTGGTACAACGCGCGGCGCTTTTGCAAACGTTCTATCAATTCAGTGTTTCCTGTCCTTTGGTCCAGTTGCAGGGGCAAAGTTCATCGGTCTGCAGCGCATCGAGAACCCGCAGCACTTCCTCCACGTTGCGGCCCACGTTCAGGTCGTAGGCGCTCACCCAGCGCACGATCCCGTCCGGATCGATGATGTAGGTGACACGGTAGGCCACTTTCTCATCGGTTGTAAGAATGCCCAATTCCTCAGCCAGGCTCTTGCTGATATCGGCGAGCATCGGGAATTTCAGGTCCTTCAGATCGGCATGGTCCTTCCGCCAGGCGAGGTGCACGAATTCACTGTCGGTGCTTGCGCCGATCAGTTGCGTGTTGCGATCCTTGAAGTCACCAACGGCTTTGTTGAATGCAGCGATCTCGGTCGGGCAAACGAAAGTGAAATCCTTCGGCCACCAGAACATCACTGTCCACTGCCCTGCCTTTCCGGTGATGTCGTCGCTGGAAAGATCTGCGAATTCCCTGCCCTTTTCGGTGCTTACCACCGCTTTCTTCTTGAACACGGGGAACTTGCTTCCCAATCCTACCATTCTCTTCTCGGCCAGTTGTACGTTATGCATCGATGGATCTGTTTTCATTCGATCGCAAAGATCGCCCCTGACCCATGATAGATCATATGAGATTTGTCAGGTCTTTGTGAAGGATCGTGAATGTTTTCGCCATTCACTCATCCTCCATTTCCTGCACCGGCGGAAGCCCTGTGGTGAAGAAATTCGGCGGCATGCCCTTGTTGATCTCGATCACTTCAACGAGCATGGAGACCTGACCCATGGGCCCACCGTCCTGCTCGATGATCGTGGGGAACATCACGCCATTGTAGGGTTGATATTTCTTGTAATCCGTAATGATCGTCATCGGCCGGCCGGCCATGAATTTCTTCTCGATACGCCGCAGCTTCAAACCTGAACCGATCGAATAGTAATCCATGATCGTGCCTCCGGCAGGCGTGGCAAGTGCCACTTTGTACGCCGGTTCACCGTCGATCGTTGTCTTTCCACCAAGGGTGATGCGCTCCGCGATCTTCGCTGGATCGAGCTCGGGCACCGGCATTGCCATGGAGCGCATCTCCTGCAACTCGGGATCGAAAATTTCCTCTGTGCCTT
Organism: Bacteroidota bacterium; assembly: GCA_023430945.1. Lineage (GTDB taxonomy): Bacteria > Bacteroidota > Bacteroidia > Flavobacteriales_F > PHOS-HE28 > PHOS-HE28. The sequence goes on along the minus strand of JAEYYE010000085.1, from coordinate 6,044 downwards.
GTGGACCTACACGCATGGCCCTTTGTCCATCAAAGACCACCTGCTCGATCGGTCTTCCATCGGCAACTGTCTGCACTTCCGAGCGGTACTCACCATTTGGGCCATACCACTGCTGTATGTTGATCAGGGTCCCTTCCATGGAAATACCGTAGCTTGAGAACATATCCTTGATAGCTAGCACTTTTGCGCGCCCACCGATCGCTTTCAAGTATGAATCGATCACCTGATCTGCGGTAATACCGGTTACCGGTTCCAGGTCTTCGCGCACCATTTCACCATTCTCATCAAGTTCGAGGATAGGTACGTTGGGATCGGCCGCCAGCGCCGGGAGCTTGTACTGGATCTTGTCCTTGTCACCCACAACGAAGATTATCGCATTGTCAGGATGAAGGAATTCCTTCGCTGCGGCCTCCACATCGGCAGCCGTCACGGCTTCCAGGCGTTTGAGGTAGGTGGCATAATGATCTTCGGGAAGTCCGTTGAGGAATGTGGTGAGCGCGAAACGCGCAACTGTGCGCGGATCCTCAAGGCTGCGCGCGAAGCTGCCGGCCATGTAGCTTTTCGCAAGTTCAAGTTCATCCGCAGTAACCTGCGTATTCCGCATGCGATCCAATTCACTGATGATTTCGGTGATCGCACTATCGGTCACTTCGGTACGCACGCTCACCGTTGCGGTGAAACTTCCATTGAACCGATCGATCTCCAGGCTGGAGTAGGCTCCATAGGTGAAGGCACGTGTCTCACGCAGGTTCTGCATGAGCCTTGCGTTGAAAACGCCGCCGCCCAGTATCGTGTTCATCACCTGCGCGCTCATCGATCGGATGTCCTTCGGATGAAGGTTCAACGGGAACGAAACGCGGATCACGGACTGTGCGGCGCCCGGCCGATCGACCAACGCGACGCGGCGCTGCCCCGAAGGGCGCAACGGCCGATCCAGGAAGTGAACGGTGCCAAGGCCTTCGATGGTCTCGGTGCCATTCTCGTTCACCGTGGCCGTCATCGGCACCTTCCATTTGTTGAAGTGCTTCCTGGCAAGGTCCTTCGCTTCCTTCAAGGTGATATCGCCCACGAATACCAGGTAACCTTTTTCAGGCCGGAAGAAGCGTTTGTAATAGGCCTTCAGATCGCTGGCGGAAACGTTTGCGAGGGTCTTTTCCGTGGGTACTTCACCGTAAGGATGGGTGCGGCCGAAGGTGACCGACCGGCCCACCGCTTCCGCGATCGCATCGGCATCATCCTTCCGTTGCTTCACGGAAGAGATGTAGCGGGTGCGCACACGCTCGAGCTCCTTTTCAGGGAACGTGGCATTGGTCATCACATCGCTCACGATATCGAGAATTGCCGGCAGGTGTCGCTTCAATCCGCTTGCATAGGCACCATCGCTGTTGGTGAAGAACTGGGCGCCCACCTGATCGATCTGCTCATCGATCTGGTTCTTGGTGCGAAGCCCTGTACCCGCAGCGAGCATTTCCCCGAACAGATCCACATAACCGGCTTTGTCGCCCTGCACCACCGGTGGTATATCGAACCGCACCTGCACGCTCACCAGGGGAAGCTTCTGGTTCTCCACCACGATCACACGCATCCCATTGGAAAGTTCGAAGGAGCCGTATTCGGCGAGGTTCACTTCCGGTGGTGGCGCCGGGGCGGGCGGTGTGCTGCGATCGAGTTGAGCCAACATGAGCGATGGTAGGAACAGGGATAGGATTAGGCAAGGCAGTGAAGCAAAGCCGAGCACGAATGGGGTTGCGCCGGTCTTCATTGTTGCTTCTGGCTGATCGGGAGATAATGGAGCACCACCCGGTTCTTCGGGACGAAGTAGGTCTGTGCGGCGCGCATCAGGTCATCTGCGGTCAAAGCAAGGTACCGGTCGATCTCCTTGTTGATAAGGTCCGCGCTGCCCAGTATGGTATGGGCGGTGGCGAGGTTGCCGGCCACCCCGGCCACGCGGCTGTTGTCCTGGATCGCTTCCGTTTCCAGCTGCGCCTTCAACTTGGATAACTCCTCGGCACTGATCGGTTCATTCCGCATGCGCTCCACTTCAGCATCCATGGACTTCTCCAGATCGTTCACATCAACACCGGCGTTCGCGATCGCGAACATGATCGCCAGGCCGGGCTCTTCGAACGGGAAGCTGAAGGCGCCCACGTAGATCGCCTTCTGCTGTTCATCCTTCACACTGCGGTTGAGCCGGGCGGAATTCCCGTTGGAAAGGATGCGGTTCACCATATCCACGGCGTAGAAATCAGGGGTTCCATTGGCCGGTATGCGGTAGGCCTGCACCACGGCCGGCAATTGGATGCGATCGTACACCACATCGCGCACTTCGGCCTCCAGCGGCGGCTCCACGATCTGGTGGCGCTGGATCTCTGCTCCCCGTGGTATATCGGCGAAGTATTTCTGCACGAGGGCCTTGGTCGCCTGCGGATCGATATCACCGGCAACCACGAGCACGGCATTGTTCGGGACGTAGAAACGCTTGTAGAAATCCTTGTAATCCTGCTCGGTCGCAGCGTTCAGGTCTTCCATGAAACCGATCGTGGGCCATTGGTAGGGATGCACCTTGTAGGCCCGCTTCAACACTTCGATCAGCAGGCTGCCGTATGGTTGGTTCTCATAGCGCTGCCGGCGCTCTTCCTTCACCACTTCGCGCTGGGTGTTCACCCCCACGATATCCACCTTGGCGTGCAGCATCCGTTCACTTTCAAGCCACAGGCCCAATTCCAGCTGGTTGCTCGGGAGCACTTCGTAGTAGTAGGTGCGATCGCCGCTGGTATTGGCGTTCAGCACACCACCGGCGCTTTCCACCAGTTTGCTGAATTCACCCCTGGCGATGTTCTCCGATCCCTCGAAGAGCAGGTGTTCGAAGAAATGCGCGAACCCGCGGCGGCTGGGATCCTCATCCTTGCTGCCCACATGGTACATCACGCTAACCGCTACGATGGGTGTACCATGATCCTCGTGAAGGATCACGTGCAACCCGTTATCCAGGTCGAACTCGGTGAACTCGATGGCCCGTGATTGGGCTGCGGCGGGTGCTGCCAGCATTGCTGAGGTTGATAGGATCAGGAGATTCTTCATGGCACGGTACTTCTCGGCCGGCCCACAGGCGGGGTGCGAATTTACGGCCCAATGCGGCAGATCCGTGCATTGGATCGCAGGTGAACGCCCGGCTATTGACCTCCGCTCCACTCCATCGTACTTTTGGTTCGTCGAAAGAAAATGGCAATTCGTCGATCCATAGCATGACTTCAACTACAACTCTTCTTCCCAAAGTGATAGCCACCGTTCAAGAAAGGACCCTCACCGCCGAAGTCCGGTCGCTGATCGAGGAAATGTGCAATGGCGCTGAAAAACGCCGCCGGGAATTAATGGACCAGCGATCACGGGATCGCGCAAAACTGGCCGGTGGCGATGTGCAGTTCCTGGAGGAGACCGCCCACATACGCAAAGGCAAATGGACCGTGGATCCGATCCCGGAGCAACTGCAGGAGCGCCGGGTGGAATTGATCGGCGGGGCCACTCGATCGGAATTGATCAATGGCTTGAACTCCGGAGCGAAGACCTACATCGCCGATCTCTGGAACTTCACTCCCACCGATACCTGGAACATCCTTCGCGCACACCGCAGCCTTTCACGCGCTGCGAGGCTCGATCTGGCCTATCTCTCGCCCGATGGCGGAAGGATCCGCGTGAATCCACGTACAGAGACGAGATTGATGATCGTTCCCCGGCCGTTCACCGCCACGGAAGGAGCAGTTCTGTTCAATGGGGAGGCCGTTCCGGCCACGATCTTCGATCTGGCGCTGCTCGTGCTTAATTGCGGCAACGACCTGGTTGAACGGTACGGCGGGATCCACCTGGTACTTCGTGATGTGCGAACGCACCTCGAAGCGCGTCTGTGGGTACAGCTTTTCGATCTTCTGGAGGAACACATGGGGTACGATCGGGGAACGATCCGTGCCACGATCATGATCGATTCGGTGCAGGGGGCGCTTGAAGCGGAGGAGATCCTGTTCGAGATGATCCACCACGTGGCAGGCATGTCGCTCGATCCACAGGGTTATGCGGCCGATCACATCGATCTGTTCAGCGGTGAAGATCGCCCGGTGCTTCCTGATCGGGGATCGATCGGCCTGAATTCGCCTTTCCTTCGCTCGCTAAGCCTGCACCTTGTGGGGATCTGCCACCGCCGTGGTTGCCACGCGATCGGCGCACCTTCGTTCGTGCTTCCACCGCTCGATCCGGAGCGGATCAAAGCCTCCTATCTGGAAATGCTCGCCGACAAGGAACGCGAAGCGGTGGATGGATTCGATGGCACCATCGTGGTACACGCCGATACCGTGAACGCGGCCATGGTCGAATTCAACAAGAGCATGCCACGCGCCAACCAGCTCTACTACCAGCGCAACGATAAGGTGCAGCCGAGCGATCTGATCCGCAGGCCCGAGGGATCGGTAAGTGTGGAAAGCCTTGTGGGTATGATCCGCACGATCCTGCGCAGCATGGTGCGCGCCGGTGAAGGCCGTGCATGGGTGATCCAGGGCGGAAGGATGCACGATCGCTCCTCACTGCGGCTGGCCGTGCGCCTGTTGTGGCAATGGAATAGGAGCCGGCAGGGAGTGATCACCTCCTCGGGGCTCGATGTGCACGATGATCTGATCAAATACCTGGTGCGCAAGGAATCTGAAAAGATGTTCGGCGAGGCCACCGACCAGATCCGCAAAATGGCCTCGGCCGCTGAAAAACGTTTGTTGGAAATGGTGTTGAGCGATCAGATGCCCGATGAACCGATGGCGTGATCGCTACTTTCGCCGTGCATGAGCGTTTGGATCCCTGTAGCCGATCGGTTGCCCGATGACGGTGCCCGCGTGATCTGTTTTCTTCCTGATAACCTGGTGCATCTGCCCGGAAAGACCGGCGCTACCGAACAACGGAACATCCTTATCCTTCGCTTCGCCGAGGATTTCTTCCTGAAGAATCCCAGCAGGACGGGCCATACGGGAAGTACGCATTTCTGGCTGGGTGAAGGAAGCAGTAATCAATTCTTCCATTTGGTGAGCCATTGGATGCCGCTGCCGGAAAGGCCATGAAAAGGTGAATGGATATATTCACGGCATGTGCTTCCGCCGATCGTTCCTTTCGATCATTCCGATCCTTCTCTTCACAGATTTATTATTCTGACCTTTGGAAATGACCTGTAAACTGCTGGAAAGGCTACAGATCGAACATCAACAACCGCTCTCGAGGGAATTATGAAAAAAGGGGATCGAAAAGATCCCCTTCTCATTTCTTGAACGCTACGATCAAGGCTTCATGATCTCCAGCAATTCCACATCGAACACGAGCACGCTGTTCGGTGGGATGGCACCGCCGGGCGCACCACCGGCACCATAGGCCAGATCGCTGGGAATATGGAACTTGAACTTCGATCCAACCGGCATCAGCTGAATGCCTTCCACCCAACCCGGGATCACCTGGCCTACCGGGAAAACCGCCGGTTCGCCGCGTGAAACAGAACTGTCGAACTCGGTGCCATCGATCAGGCGCCCGGTATAGTGCACCTTTACTTCATCGGTAGCGGTGGGCTTGGGGCCGGTGCCCATGGTGATCACTTCGTACTGCAGGCCGCTGGCGGTGGTCTCCACCCCCGGTTTCTTCGCATTCTCGGCGAGGTACTTCTCTCCTTCCACCTTGTTCACTTCTCCCTTGGCCTGGTCTTCGGCCATCTGCTGCTGCTGTTTGCGCATCATGTAACCCTGCACCACTTCCTGCAGCACTTCATCGGTCATCACGCTGGTGCCATCAAGACCATCACGCAAGCCCATGGCGATCGCATCGATGTTCACGCTATCGAGCTTCGACTGCTTGAAATTGTTGCCGATGTCGGTCCCGATCGCATAGCTCACGGAATCCATTTCATTCTTCAATTCAACCCGGCTCTTCTGGCCTTGTGAACATGCGCTGAGGATGGTCATCGCCAACGCTGCGGTAAAAAGACGTATCGTCATGCAGCAAAGGTATATGGTGGGTACTCATTCCCC
>JAEYYE010000067.1 GCA_023430945.1 Bacteroidota bacterium | reverse complement strand
AAGTCATCCATGCCGATCACGTTCGTCCTTCGATCGTACCCGGGCAGGAGCATGCCGGAATTTTGGCTGTAGGTGAACGTTCCGGTCCTGATCGTCATCAACACGCGCGCGAGACCTTCCAACGGTTTTATCTGGCCTTTGGGCTTCTCTTCCTCCTGCTTGTTCTCCTGCGTGGCCGGTTTGGGGGCGCCGGAGGTTTTCGGTGCGGGCCTGCTCTTTCCCTTGTCGTTGATGCGCTTCAGGAATTTCGATTTGTTGTACAGCGTAACGAAGTTCAACTGGCCGTTGAGCGAGATGTTCTGCGAGTTCTGGATGATATGGCCCAGGCTGTCCTGCGTAAGCGGCGCCCGATCCCATTGGTAACCTGCCGTGTAGGCCGTGTTCGCGGTGATCCAGTCCGTTAGGGGCAATTTGTCCAGAGGCAGCGTGTACGTGAGGTTGATGATATGATCGTACCTCGTCACTTCACCGAAACGGCTGATACTGGTGAGCACACTGTCCTTCCAGAGCTGGTATTCATCCTGGAACTTCGGATCCACGCGCCCGGGTGTTTCACCGACGAAGGCAAGGTTGTTGGCACTGAAATCCAGCTTCAGCGCCTTGGTGATGTCGTAGCGGAAACCATACTGGCTGTTCCAGTTGAAGTTCTTGTTGTAGGTGGGCCTCTGTGGAAGTGATTCTATATCGGGGTTCGGGCGGATCAGCCTTTCGAGGTACATGCGATCCATGGAGGTGCGCATGCTGATCTGTTTGAAGCCGGCGTTCACGTTGAAATCCTTGATCAGCTTCAGCCACTTGCTCTTGCCCACCAGCCCGATCCCCGCGAAGGGTTCGATCGGCCGTGGCTTGGGGTTGTGCAGGTACGCGATCGAACCGCGGTAGGTGCGGGTGTGCTCGAATTCAGTGTTCACATCGTAGTACTCCTGATCGCTGTAGGCGTAGGAGAAATTCAGGTTCTCCACCTGGTAGAAACGCTCCTCCTGCCCCGGCGCCCGATCCTTGCGCACGTTGGTGAGGTTCATGCTTCGGCGGCGCGTATAGGTGCGCGATCGTTTCAACCGTTCCTTTCTCTCTTCGCGCGTCAGTGTGCGCGTCGCATCATCGAATTCAATGTCAGGATTCAGCGGATCGAACTGCGGATTGCTCACCTGTTCGGAATAACCGATGAACAGCGGCACACGGATGTTGCTGCTCTCCGGCAGGAATTTGCCCATCTCGAGGTTCGCTGCGACATCGATCCCGTACCGGGTTTCACGCTGGCGCTCGCTCACTCGCTTGTCTATGCTTCCCCAGAAAGGCGTGCTGTAATTACCGGCCACGCTCACGTTGCCCAGATCGGCGAGCTGCGCGTTCACACGTGCCAGCGCCGCCCAGCCGCCACTTTGATCGAAGTCCGTGAGGCGCAATTCGTTCACCCAGACCTCCAGGCATTTCGAAAGTCCGTCATCGGCGGCCCATTGGTTGGATTCGGCACCATCCTTCTTCGGGTTGCGTATCCCGATCATGATGGTGCGCATCTGGCTCAGGTTCGGATTTCCTTTCACGAAGATCCGCCTGTCGCCATCATCACCTTTGAAACGCTGCGATTTCGAGAAGCCGCTTTGATCACGCTGGATCTTCAGGTCGTTCAATTTCGCGAACTCGATGATCATGTTGTTCGCTTCGGGCCATACGTTGTAGGGATCGTTGTTGAAGAAGGTGGAAGGTGTTAGCGGGATCTCGTATTCGTAGTAGTTCTGGTCGAAATCGTTCCCCAGGCGAACGAATACGGTCGCATCACCGAATTCGAGCGGATCGTTCGGATCGGAACCTTCCGCGTGGATGTACATGCGCAGCTTCTTGTAACTGCGGATGTCGAATTGTACGTTGCGGAACGCGGCGCGCGCATCACCATCAGCGAGGTTGCACACCTTCATCTGCAAGGATTGCTCGTTCAGGTTGCGCAGGTTCGCACTGGCCACGTCCACTTCCTGGTTGATATCCGGCGGAAGCACGTAGTTGATCGGATAGCGGTTCCCGTTCTCTTCGATGTTCACCGCGGCCACTTCGAACAGCGTTGGATCGGGATCGCCGGCGCCGCCTTCTCCGGGCGTTTCCATGCTGAAGAGATACTTGCGCCATTCGCCGCGCACGAATTCCAATCGCGCAAAACGCAGGGTCACCTCCTGCTGCCAGCCGTGCAGGTACATGCGCATGAAGCGTATGCTGCGGAAATCCTGGATGCCGTTCACCACCTGCGTAGGCTGGCGCACCGGCACCTTGAATTGGTACCAGTACACCTGCTTCGCCCCATCGGGCGTGTTGGCCGTGGCCAGGATCCGATCGGTAATGTACCCCTGCCCAACCACCATGTCCTGCGGACGCAGATCGATGCGGTAATGGAAATAGCTTTCGCTTTCGCTCAGGTTCTGGTCCTGGTTGATGTCCTCGGCGCTTGGTAAAGTGGTCTGTTGTGTTGGATAATCCTCCGGTGAATCCTCGTCCGTAACACTGTTGCCTTCCGGCAGGTTGAAACGTTTGTACCGCTGCAGGATGTCGAGTTGTTGGGCGTCCTGCTGACTTCCGCGGAAGAAGCGGTAATCGTCGTTGGATGGATCGGCCTGGATCGCAGCAGCAGCCGTGGGATCGGTAACGATCGGACCGATCGCGTCGAGGTAATCCTGGAAGAAGGTCTGCTCGTTCAATCCACCTTGGAACGCATTACTTGCATTGCTGGCAAGTCCGTCCATGCCCACGTCCTGCATCGCATTGCTGTTGTCATCCGTGATCGCGAATGCGTTCACCACGCTCTGCGTGGTGGGCACTAGGCCCCAGGCAGTGGTATCGGTCTCCTGTGAAAGTGCCTGATCGTTCTGCGGAAGTCCGTTCTCGAAGAATTTCCGTCCATCGCGAAGCATGTCCTCGCTGATGTTCCCAAGATCGATGTAGAGCTGGCCACCGGTGCTGTTGACCGAATTCACGTTGGTGGCTGGATCGCCCTGGCTGTTGCTCGCGTTATAGAACGGGTCCATCACCCAGAACTGCACCGTTTCGATATTGCTCGATTCGAAATCGGTGGTGGTGATGCGTCGTGTGATCCCGGCCCAGTTGTTCTCCGGGTTGAACAGATCGCCGTTGGCGTCGATATCGGTATTGTAGTTGTACGGACCGCGTTCCCGGGGATAGTAGGTGAGATCAAGCACCGGGATGTTCGCAGGTGTACCCGCGGCCAGCTGGCGGTTGGGGAACACTTCCTGCTCCAACACTTCGCGCATGCGGTGATCGCTGCGCATGGCCGCATTGTTCGCGATGTGCTCCGGCGTAAGGTTGTTGTTGCGGAAGAAGAGCGGATCGATCACGTACCAGGAAAGCTGCGCACGGCGGAAACCATTGCGCAGATCGTTCACATAATCGCCTTCGGGGAACAGATCGATGCCTTGTGGTGTGGCGGAATGGAACCAGAGGCTTTGCGTTCGCAGATCGATCGTGCTCACGCTGCCTTCGAAATCGTCCACGTAGCTGGTCCCTGCATCGCCGATCGCATTGCTGTGGCCGGGGATCAGGTACGCTCCTTCAGCGGAAGCACTGATCGTGGATTGTGCCTTGGTATCATAGAACGGCAATTTGTCCACCACGTTCGTGAGCCATTGCGATGTGGTCTGGTACGTACCATCGAGCCCCACGATCGTGTTGGAGATCGGCTCATCGCCCACGTTCACTTTCTGCGTGAGCGGCCGCTCGTACAGGTTCATGATGGTGCCGCCCAGCACGAAGTCCTTGTTCACCCGGTAATCGAACCGGGCGCCCGCAAGTGTCTTGGTCTGTATGCTGAAGAGCGAATTGCTTTCCAGCGATACATTCACCGGTGTGCCGCTTTCCAAGATCCCCTGGTTCAGGATCCGCACGCGGCCCAGGTTGTAATCCACGGTGTAGTCCTGGTTCTCGATCAGCTGCACACCGCCGGCTGTGACCGATACCGATCCCTGCGGAATGTTCACGGCGTTGAGCGAGATCACATCGCTGCTTTCCGATCGGAAACTTCCGCGCAAACGAAAGCGGTTCAATTCTGGAAGGAATTGGGCGGCTGTTTTCGTCGAATCGTAAAGTTGTTGATATACGATGTTCTGCCGGATCTGCTGCGGTTGGATCGGGTTGTTCGGATCTGGACCGATCAGCTGCCGGTCGAGGTAACTGCCGAACGGTTCAAGTACCGGGAAATACACGCGGCCGGTGGCCGATTGGATCGTTCCACCGATCGTGGCCGCTCCATCTATGAAGTCGAACCAGCCATCCGGATTCGGTGCATTGTTCGGATCGAGCCGATCGAGGCCGAGCGCCTGCGAAAGCGGGATCTGATCGAGCGGAGCGCGCGGGATGTAATTGATGTCAACACCCGTCGTCGGGTTGTTGTACACCAGATCGAGCCTGAAATTGTCGCGGTTCACCTGGAAGGCGCCGAGCGCATAGATGTTCTTCATCATCAGGTCCCACAACGGCAATCGCGGGTTGGTGATCGTGGCGCGGAGTAGACGCAGGATCAACGCATCCGGCGGACCGATCCCGTCGGTGGAGAATTCACCGACCTGGAACGTCTGGCCTTGATATGTGTATTGGAACGCGACCGCCAGAACTTCATCGTTGTTCAACGATTGATTGAGCGAGATGAAACCGAGCCGATCGTTCAATGAATATTCGTTCGGCATCAGCAGGCGCGCACTTTCAAGCTTCTCGTAATGGCGTGAAGCGATCATGCCGGTTGCCTGCAGCGCTCCGCTCGCGTTCACGAAACTGCGGATCCCCGCGTTGGTGCTCACGATGCCATAGAGCGAGTTCGCGTTGTTGTTCGCTTCAGTGCCGGGCGCGTCCACGAGAAGCGTCGGCGGCAGATCGCCGCTCACCTTGTTCGCATCGATCGCGGCCTGATCGGCGTTCTCACCCAGATCGGTGAAGGCAACGATGTTGCGGTTCTGCTGATAATCTTGGCGCGTATTGGTCACCCACACTTCCACCCGCGTGATCTGGATCCCGCTGTTCACCGTGGGCAGCGTGCGCAGCGCGTTCTCATACTGATCGCGGAAATAATGGCTCAGGAAGTAGTGGCGGTTCGCTTCATATTCATCCGCCTTGATGTCGAAGTTGGTGGTCTGCGCTCCGCCTTGCGTGGCCACGTTGCGGCGTTCGCCTTTTTCCTGGCTGAAGATCGCCGTGGCCGTCAATCTTCCGAAACGCAATTCCGTCTTCAATCCGAACAAACTCTGGCTTCCCTGGATCAGAGTTCCCTGCAGCGGAAGGCTCACGTTACCGGCTTCGATCTTCTGTATGATCTCGTCCTCGTAACCGGTGTAATCAAGCTTCACCTGGTTCTCGAAATCGAACGTTGCCTGCGTATTGTAGTTGGTGTTGATCTTCAGCTTCTCCCCGATGTTACCAACGAGGTTCATCTGGATCCGCTGATCGAAGTTGAAGGTGGTGATCCGCCGTTGATCCACCGGGATCCGCGGATTCTCGGTCTTGCTGATGTTCACACCGAAGATCACTTCCGCCGATCCGCGCGGCTTGATCTCGATCGTATTGCCACCGAAGATCCGATCGAACGCTTCACCACCCACCTTTATGTCGGGGATCAAGCTGCGCTGCGCGGATTCACTGTCCTGCTCCACCCGTTCGGTCCAGTAGGTCTCCATGGACCTTTCCATGTCGTAATTGAGGTATTCCTCCAGCGACATGCTCATCGGCGGGCGGTAATCGAACGATCCGCCGACCGTGCTTTGGATCACGTACTGCCCGGTTTCCGGATCGTAGATCACTTCGTTCTCGATGTTCTCCGGATCCTGCAGGTTGAGGCCTCCGGTGGCCGGATCGCCCGGCGCTACTGGATCGATGATAGGCCAGACGAGCTCCACTTCAGGTGAATCCACGGGAAGGGTGAACGGATCGGATGCGCGATCGGGACCGATCGAAGCCCTGGTGTACGATACGAACGCAAGCAACAGCATTACCGCAGCCGCCGATCTGATGGCTGCCGCGATCGGCCTGAGTGAGAACTTACCCGCGGACATTGGATCTTCTGCTCAGAGATTCTTTAATGAGAGCCTGATCAACTCTTCCAGTCCGGGCGGTTCCTTGGTCTTGTCTTGCAGGACGGTCTGGATCGCGCGATCGGCCTTCGATCGCTCCAGACCCAGTGAGACCAGTGCCGATAACGCCTCCGATCGGAGCGTATTGCCCGGTGAAGCGAGAGCACCGCTGGTGGGCATGGGTATGCCGGCGAGTTTCCCCTGCAGTTCAGCTATGATGCGTTGGGCGAGTTTCGGCCCGATCCCTTTTATTCCTTTGAAGAAACCTTCGTTGCCGGTCATGATCGCAGTGTACACATCTTGCGCTGCGCGATCACCCATGATGGACATTGCAAGCGTCGCGCTCACACCCTGCACTTCGATCAGTTGCCTGAAGAGCTGGCGTTCATCGGTATGAAGGAAACCGAACAGCTTGTGTTCGCTCGATCCCGATCGTACATCAACGGAAACGGAATAGTGAACGTGAAGGCGGCAACGCGAAGCAGCCTCCAGGCCTGCGACCGTTCCGGAAGGTACCGCTACGCGATAACCAACGCCGTTGCAATCCAGCACCACGTGGCCAGTGCCTTTCTCCAATACCTCACCGTTCAGGCTTTCGATCATCCTGTCCCTCGAGCAGATAAGTAATAAACGTCAGGGTAGAAGTTGCGCGATGGGCGTACGGGATCAGTGGATCTCTTTGAAGGCGGGGCCGAAAATAAGAGAATCGTTCATTTCAAACCTGTTCGTGTGGATAAAACTGGATCTTATCTTGTGCCAATGGCGCGGCAACGGCTTATCGCATTCACAGGCGCGGGTGCAAGCGCCGCAAGCGGCATCAGCACTTTCCGCGATCAGGGCGGGCTTTGGGAACAGTACCGCATAGAGGATGTGGCCACGCCCGAAGCCTGGGCGCGCGACCCCGAACTGGTCCTGAAGTTCTACGACATGCGCCGTGAGCAGGTGAAGCAGGCCGAGCCCAACGCCGCGCACTTGGCGATCGCCGATCTGGAGAAGCATTTCGAGGTGGATGTGATCACGCAGAATATCGATGATCTGCACGAGCGCGCTGGAAGCAGCAATGTGCTTCATCTGCATGGCGAGATCATGAAGGCCCGAAGCAGCTCCGATCCGGATCTGGTCGTTCCGATCAACGGAATATCACTGCGGATCGGTGATCGATGTCCGATGGGATCCCAACTTCGGCCGCATGTGGTATGGTTCGGTGAAGAAGTGCCGATGATGCCCATCGCGGCGGCGATGATCGCCGAAGCAGATCTGTTGTTGATCGTAGGGACTTCGCTCAATGTATATCCTGCGGCCGGCCTGATCCATCATGCTCCCGCTCATTGCCGCATCTTCCTCATCGATCCGAACGATGTTACAGTGACGCGGCGCGGCGTGAAGCATATAAAGAGAACGGCCAGCATCGGTGTGCCCGAGCTGGCCGTTGAATTGGTCGAAAGCGTATGATCAATTGGTGATCACCACACGCTTGGTGGCGAGAATGTTCCCATCCTGCTCGATGTTCGCGAAGTAAACGCCGGTCTGCAACGAGCCCGCTGTGATCTTCGTGGTGCCGCGTTGGTTGCGGATCGGCAATGCCGATATACGTTCGCCGATCACCGTGTAGATCACCAGTTCGGTGGATGACGTGATGCGATCGAGATCATGCGAAATGGTAACATCGCTGCCCATGCTCGGGTTCGGCCAGGTCTCGATCGAAGCAGTGTAAGCGGCATCTTCTTCGATGCCCACGGTTCCACCGAAATCAACATCGACCCAGCTGCTGTCGGCTGCGCTTGGATCATCGGTCCTGAACCATACGAACCGGAAACGGGCTGTTTCCCCATTTCCCTGCGGCTCGTAGTAACCATGGAAGTTGTTGTAGGAGGTACCGGGATCCATGGTAACAGGATGCACGGAGACCCACGTGGGCATTTCGCCGGAGCCCTGGGCCGTATAACAAACGCCCCAGCAGAAGAAATTATCGGAACCTTCCACTGGCCAGATCTCGTAACGGCGCAGGTTCACCTCCGTGGTGGCGGAACCGTTCAATTCAGCGAGGAAACTCACCGTATCTCGAACATCACTGGGTTGCGAAGGCACCATCACCACCGTACCGTTCACCACCGTACCCGTTTCATCGGTAAGTGTAACGATGCCCTGGCCTTGGGCGAGCGGCAGGCCGATCGAAAGCGTTAGCGAGAGAAGAAGAGCGTATCGTAGATCCATTGAATGCCTGTTGAAGGGTCGATCAAATATACGGTGAATTCCACTTGCATTTTTCATACCGATCGGTAGGATCCCAATCTTCCGGTCCCAAACTTCTGTAATAAGCCGGATGGCTTTCTACATTAGGGCACTGATCCCTCCGATCTTCCCTTTTCCGATCCTCCAGGGTGTACGAACCTACCAAAATCAACCTAATGAAAAAGACGTTACTCTTCTCGTGTGCCACCTTGCTGGCCGCAAGCATGCAGGCCCAGTTGCCCGATGGCACCATCGCGCCGGATTTCACCGGCACCGACCTCAACGGCAACACGCACAACCTGTACGACTATCTCGATCAGGGGTATACGGTGATCGTGGATGTATCCGCCACCTGGTGCGGCCCCTGCTGGGCGTATCATAATTCACACGCGTTGCGCGACGTGTTCGAGGATCATGGTCCGGGCACTGCCGATGATCGTGTGATCGTTCTCTTCATTGAAGGTGATGAGGATACCACGGTGCCTGAATTGAACGGCATAGGTTCGGCCACACAGGGCAACTGGGTGCAGGGAACACCGTATCCGATCATCAACGACCACAACATCGCCGATCTGTTGCAGATCACCTACTTCCCCACGATCTACCGCATCTGCCCGAGCCGCGTGATCACGGAAGTTGGCCAGCAGACCGCCAGCTCGCTCTGGAACGGCATTCAGGCCAACTGCCCGGTTGCCAGCATGGCATTCGATCCTTCGCTGATCGCCGACCCAAGCACACCAAGCGTTTGCGCAGGTGAAACGGTGAGCCTGGAAGTGAACCTGATGAACCTGGGCCTTACCCCGCTCACCGCCGCCACGATCGAGGCGAGCGTAGGTTCCACGGTGATCGGTTCGGTCGAATGGACCGGCAATTTGGACACGTACGGGATCACCACGGTGGAAGTAGCTCAATACCAACCTACCCCGGGCAACAACAACATCACCTACCAGATCACCGATCAGGATGATGATGGCAGCAACAACTCCATCAACAGCACTATCGTAGCAGGTGCGATGGAGACCACGGAGATCACGCTGGAACTGCGCACGGACAACTATGGTGAAGAGACCACCTGGAAACTTTTCGATTCCAATAATTCCGTGGTACAACAAGATCCTGCAGGCCAGTATGGCGACAATCAGACCTACAATTACACCTGGACCTTGAATGAGCAGGAATGCTACCGTTTCGAGATCTACGATGCATATGGTGATGGCATCTGCTGCGATTATGGCAACGGCTTCTACAAGCTGAAGGAGAACGGCCAGGTGATCATGCAGGGCGGCCAGTTCGCCGATGAGGATGAACGTTCGTTCAAGACCGGCATGCCTGTTTCGATCGAGGAGAATTCCCTGAACGCAGGACTTTCCGTATTCCCGAACCCATCCACGGGCAACATCACCGTTTCGTTGAACAACGAAGCGGGGAACAATGCGATCGTGAACGTTTATGACGCGATCGGTTCACTCGTGCACACGGGCAACATCGCCGGCAAGGGAGCACAGCAGATCGTGCTCGATCTTTCCGATCTCTCGAACGGCATCTACCAATTGGAATTGCAGGCAGGCGATCTGCGCGCTGTGCGCAAGATCACCCTCGCCCGTTGATCTGAAATGAACCGGGCCGGCGATCTGGAGCGAACTTTGCTCTTCGGGTCGCCGGCCTTCATTTTTACAGCCACCACCAGCCTATGAGATCCATTCTTACGCTTTGCCTGATCGCCTTTTCGATCGGCTCCTTCGCCCAGAACGCCACGCGCATACCCAGCGCCACCGTGCAGGGCCTCGATGGTAAAAAGTACGATTCCAAGAACTTCAGCAACGACGGGAAACCGATCATCATCAACTTTTGGGCGACCTGGTGCGCACCCTGCAAACGCGAGCTCACCGCCATCGCCGATCAGTATGATGAATGGCAGGAGAAGACCGGGGTGAAGCTGATCGCGGTTTCGATCGATGACGCGCGCAGCATGGCACGGGTGACACCCTACGTGAACGGCCAGGATTGGGATTACGAGGTGTACCTCGATCCCAACGGCGACCTGAAACGCGCCTTGAACGTGAACAACATACCGCACACCTTCCTGGTGAACGGCAACGGCGAGATCGTGTGGCAGCACAACAATTACGAACCCGGCGACGAGAACCAGTTGTACAAGAAACTGTTGGAGGTCTTAGGCAAGATGTGATCCACATGCATTGGATCGAAAGCCGGTCGTCACCGACCGGCTTTTTTGTTGTCAGCATTTTGATCTTGTGCCTCGGAAGTCACGGAAATCTCGGGAAAGACTGCGATCTTTCCGGCGTGATCCACCTTCGATCCCTGCTCCGATCCACCCGGCCTTTGCAGGGGGCCATCCTTGCCTTGTTGCTACCGATCGGTCTTTCGGCCCAGGATGCCGGACAGTTCCATGGTAACTTCAGTACCGATGCGCAGTATTACAATGAAGATGAAACGATCGGCGCCGTGGTGCCCCCACAGGACCTCGGCGTGAACGCGTGGGCGAACCTCACCTACAGTTACAAGAATTTTCAGGCAGGCGGCCGGTTCGAGAGCTATGAACCTTCGTTGGTGGGATATCCCGCCGGCCAGCCCTATGTGGGTTCCGGCGTTGGTTTCCGCTATGCCCGCTTCACCCAGAACGATCTGGAGATCACCGTAGGCAATTACTACGAGCAATTCGGCCTGGGCCTCATCTTCCGAAGTTATGAGGAACGCTACCTCGGCGTGGATAATGCGATGGACGGGTTCCGCGTGAAATTCAAGCCGGTTAAGGGCGTTTATCTGAAAGGCGTGATGGGCCGGCAGCGTTTCGGGTTCGACAATGGCTTCGTGAAGGGAACGGGTATCGTGCGCGGTTTCGATGCGGAATTCAGCATGAACGAACTTCTGGACAGCACCTGGACTGGCACCGGGAACCTTGTTGTAGGCGGAAGTTTCGTGAGCAAGTACCAGGAGGATCGCGATCCATTGCTGGTGCTGCCGGAGAATGTCGGCGCCATGGCCTTCCGGCTGAACTACATCACGCCCACCTGGAACATCTACACCGAATACGCCCATAAGATCAACGATCCGAACGGGCAGAACGGTTTCATCTACAAACCTGGCCAGGCCTTGATGGTGAACGCCACCTATTCGATCAAAGGTTTTGGCGCAAGTGTGGGCGCGCATTCGCTTGATAACATGTTCTTCCAGAGTGATCGCACAGCACCAACGCCTTTCGATCTGAACATCAATTTCCTGCCGCCGCTCACGAAGCAGCACACCTATAATCTGCCGGCCACACTCTATCCATACGCCACGCAGCCGAACGGCGAATTCTCCGTGCAGGGCGAGATCTTCCAGAAATGGAAGAAAGGGACGAAACTGGGTGGAAAATACGGAACACGCCTCGCGCTGAATTATTCAGCGGCCTACTCGATCGATACGCTGCGTTTGGGGATCGCAGACGATACCACGCGCAGGCTTGGGTATTCCACGAATTTCTTCCGACCGGGCGATCGCCTGTTCTTCCAGGACATCAATGTTGAATTGCGCAAGAAGATCAGCAAGACCTGGGAACTCGCGCTGATCTACCTGAACCTCACCTACGATATCGACATCATCCAGGGAAAGCCCCAGAAGCCTGTCGTTCATGCCGATATGTTCATTGTGGAAGGATTGCATAACATCAGCGACCGGGTGGCGTTGCGTTTCGAGGTGCAACACCTGAGCACGAAGCAGGATCAAGGGAATTGGGCGACCGCGCTTGCGGAATTCACGTTCAGTCCGCATTGGTTCCTCGCTGCAATGGATCAATACAATTACGTCACTTTCGATGATACGTTCCTGCAGGATGGGAAATACGAGGTCGATCCAAAGCGGATCCATTATCCGATCGGACTTGTGGGATACATCCATGGCGGCAATCGTTTCCAGTTGGGTTATGGCCGGCAGCGCGCGGGCATCTTCTGTGTGGGCGGGGTTTGCAGGCCGGTACCTGCGGCCAACGGCCTCACCTTATCGATCACAAGTACATTCTAAGGCATGAAAAGGATCTTGATCCCCATGCTGGTCCTTCTCCTGGCGGGCTGCGACCAGATCGATGAACCGATCCCGCCGGGCACACCAGGCAGCGGGCCCGTGGATGGATCGGTGCGCCGCCGGGTGCTGCTGGAGGATTTCACCGGCCACCGCTGCAACAACTGTCCGGCCGCGGCCAGCACGGCCCAAAGTCTTCAACAGCTCTATGGCGGGGATGTAGTGGTGGTGGGTGTGCACGTAACCGAGGATTTCGCAGCGCCACAACCTGGGCCGAACGGCAGTTACACCACGGATTTCCGCACACCCGCAGGGGATGTGTACGAAGAGGCCTTCAACATCTTCTGGCTGCCTGCTGGCATGGTGAACAGAAAGGTCTTCAACTCGAGCCAGCTCCTCTCCCACACGGCGTGGTCCTCGGCGGTAAGTGAAATGATCGGCCAGGAGGCCGCCTTCGACATCTGGTTCGATGCGATCGAGCATAACGCTACAAGCAACACCCTGAACGCCAGCGTGAAAATAGCCGTGCTCGAACCGGTGACCGGCGAACATGCGCTGACCGTTTATCTTACGGAGGACCATGTGATCGATTGGCAATATGATGCCCAGTCGGAACCCGATCCGGATGTACCGGACTATGATCACAGGCATGTGTTGCGCACCAACCTGAACGGTGCCTGGGGCGATCAGATCATAGCCACCCAGGCGGCGGCGGGTGATACGCTGCAACTCAGCTTCAGCAACGTGCAGCTTTCTTCCAGCTGGAACATCGCCAACTGCGCGTTGGTGGCCTATGTACACACAACTGCCAGCAACGAGGTGATGCAGGTGGTGGAACAAAAGATCGATCCTTGATAAATTTTAGCCATTTAAAGTGGTGGACCGCCTTTTTTGGTGCTAAATTGGCGATCCTATTCGATGAGACCAGTCGTTGGAACGACGAGTCCGGGCAGTGATGGATGATCTGATGCACTTACGCTAAACCTGATCTTACGTGAAGATGGACCAAGGAAGAAAGATGATGGAGTTCAGCAAACAGGTACTCCAGAAAGTCAGTTTTGATCGTCGTCTCTTCAAGAAGGAATTGGTAAAGGCCCGCCGATGGATCGGGCAACATGATCAACTGGTCTTCAAGGCATGGTGCCTGGCCACGTTCGGCCATATGTACAAGGATGTGATCATGGAAGTGTACCAGACGACGGTGCGCGGCTGACCTCAGCTTTTGTTCAACCAGGACCGGCCCCGATCAGGGGCCGGTCTTTTTTTGCCCCGAGATGAAGCGAAGGTTGCGCTTCAGGCCATCGAACTTGGTGCGTTTCACGGCGCTGCCTTCGAAAAGCCGATCGAAGACAAGTTCAGTCATGCCGTACCATTCATCCTTTGAAAGCCCCATCAGTTCCGGTTTCGGATCGAATTGCGGTTCCTTGTGCGGCTTGCTGAAGCGGTTCCAGGGGCACACCTGCTGGCAGATGTCGCAACCGAACACCCAATCCATCCACTTGCCGCTCACCAGATCGGGGATCTCGCCTTTCAGTTCGATCGTGAAGTAGCTGATGCATTTGCTGCCATCGACGCCGTAGGGCGTGATCGCATCGGTGGGGCAAGCATCGATGCAGCGGCGGCAGGTTCCGCAGTGATCGGTGGCGGGTGGATCGGGATCCAGATCCAGATCTAGGATGATCTCGCAGAGGAAGAAGAAGGAACCGCCGGTTGGAGGTTGAAGGCTGGAGGTTGGAGGTTGGAGGCTGGAGGCTGGAGGTTGCGACCGATCGGGTTTAAGGTTGATGTTGGTGTGTTTTCCCTGCCAGCCGACGCCCGCGCGCTGAGCCCAAGCTTTCTCCAGCACCGGCGCACTGTCCACGAATACGCGCAGATCCACATGACCGAAATTCCCGGTGATCATCTCGATCAGCGGTTTCAGGCGTTTTTTGATGACCTTGTGGTAATCACGGCCGTAGGCGTAGGTGCTGATCTTCGGGGCTTCGGGATCGATCTGTTTCGGGAGTGTGTAATAGTTGTACGCAAGGCTGATCACGCTCTTCGCTCCTTCCACTATTAGGCGTGGATCGAGGCGCATGTCGAAATTGCGCTCCATGTAACCCATTTCGCCGTGTCGGCCTTCGCGAAGCCATTTTTCCAGGCGCGGTGCTTCTTCTTCAAGGAAACCAGCGCGCGCGATGCCGCAGGCCAGGAAACCCAATTGATGGGCCTTTGCCTTGATCAGATCGGCTTTTTCGCGCGGAGTGAGCATTGGTGAAAGGTAGGATCTGGTGGATGTTCAGATCATTGACCAAACGATAATGTGTGCTGCGATCGGAATGTTTCCCAAGCTCCGAACATATGAATGGCCATACATATGTCCTGGCTCAGTACAGATAAAATTCGGTAGAAATGACAGACGTTGATCATTGGATGGCATGCATAAATCGTTTGGACCCACGTCAAAAAATGCACAGAACACGCTGGATCTGAAGCGTATTGCTGAGTAGCGGTTACGATGGCCATACCCAGGTCTCAATGGATCATCGATAGTTATGGTACTTCGATCAATGTATGGCCATTCATATGTCGAAGGGGATCGCACAAGATCAGGAGTACGCCAGAAACAAATCATCCCGGATCTTGCGTTAGGGACAGCAGCGACAGCCTGCCGCAGGCGAAGCGATGTGGAGCGCGAGCGAGGAGGCGACCGAAGGAAGCCACCACAGCCGCAGATCCCACACGCTGAGGCAAGGCAGCTATAGCGAATGGCCCGACCCTTGGCCCGGCTTCCGAGCCGGGGCAAGGGGAACGCCCAAAAACCTCAACGCTCGTGCTGCCAGTAGCTGCGCATCTCTTCTTCCACGATCTGCGGCCAGCGATCGGGATCGCTTACGAACTCCTTGGGGATCCAGGTGACGTTGCCGTGCACCGCATCGGTGATGGTGATCTCCGGCACGCTGCCGCCGATGGAGCGACCGCTACCGACGCCGGCGCGCGTTACGATGGTGCTCAACCACAACAGGCGATCGCGGCCTGCGATGTGGCGGATGAAGGGGCGCGTTTCGGCCGGGAAGCTGTACGACCAATCGTATTCCTTGCGGCTTTCGATGATCTTTGCGCCCACGGCGCTGCTGCCCAGGAATGCGTTGCCGCTGGCGGTGTGATCGATGAAGAAGATCTCGCGCATGCCGTCGCCGGGAATGAAGAGGCTTACGCTGAGACCTTTTTTCGCCTCTTCATAAGGTTCCAGGCCGAAATAGTTGTAGAGTTTTCCGATCGTGTCGTTCAATTGCGAATGGACCACGAACGGTTGTGGATCCTGGCCTTCGGAGAGCTTCGGTACGCGAATGTCGCCTTCGTGGTAACCGGGCATCGGTGCCATGAAGCCGCGGCGGAAACGGAAACTTTCGGCGATGTAGCGTGAGACTTTTCGTGGGATGAGATCCTGCCCTTGAAGGAAAGCGTGATCGGCGATCTTCTCCGCTGGTATGAACGTGCCTTTGCCGAACAGCACCCGCTTGAAATAATTGTCCTTCGGGCCGCTTTGTTCGATCACCATCACTCCGCCGAAAACAGGGCGAGGGAAGATGAGGCCGATCCATTTCGTGAGGCCGACCACCTGCACCCATTCCCCTTCGTCATTCTGCAGATAGATCGGATCGGAAGCTTCCATGTTGATGTACAGCCACGGATCGAAACGCTTCACCACCGCGGTGTGCGTGTTCTTGCTGAGCAGGAGGAATTCGCCGATCTCGAAATCCACCTTGTCCCGGTATGCTGAAGAGAAATTCGGCGATGGAAGCCTGCCCGGAATGTGGATCACCTCGTACATATCCTTGGTGAACTGCTGGATCTTGTAGGCCTGCGATGGACCGATCGCGCTGGTGTAAACGAATTCGCCGTTGTGATCGCGGATGAAACGCGGCACGGTGGCATCCTCGGTCTCAGAGAGCGCTTCCTGATCGGTGAGCGTGTGGATGGAACCGATCGGCTGGATGCGTTCCTGGCCGGTGATCGGCAGCCGATCCAGTTCGATCTTGTTCAATTCGTTGTAGTACACGTACTGCGAGATGTAGTGCACCACGCGCGGCAGGAACCACGCGACGGCGATCAGCAACAGAAGGCTTGCGAGCGAGCCCATTACTTGCTTCCAGACCGTTGTTCTGCGGAAAAGCCTGCGGATGATCCAGACGATCATGATCGCGAGGAAGATCCAGAAGATGTATTTGCGGAACCCGAGCACCAGCGGCTGGT
>JAEYYE010000032.1 GCA_023430945.1 Bacteroidota bacterium | reverse complement strand
CACCATGATCACCACGGGCACCATCAGCACCGCCACGATCGCAAGCGCACTGAAGTACGGCAATTTCCGCAGCCGGTCGCGAAGCAGGAAGATGTATACGCCGGCGCCAAGAAGTCCGGCGATCAGTGAATTGAAGACCCGTTCATCCAGTCGCTGCAATAAGTCGCTGGGCATGCCATGATCGATGAGGACATTGTGCTCGAACAGTGCCGTGATCGCACCAACAACGACCCACGCCACGGTGATCCGCAGCGTTCGCTTCAGGCGCAGTCGTGTTCTTGCCAGGGCTTCCATGCCTGCTCAAAATTAGCGCCGCGCCCGTGTGATCACCAGCTGCGGCGGACTTCCTAAATTCGCGATCCATGCGGAACCGCGGTCTTCTTGTTCTCTTGATAGGTCTTCTACTGGCTGCACCGGCCTCGGCTTTCCATATCCATGTCTATGGCGTGGTCACAGATCATTTCTCCGGGGAACCGATCCGTAATGTGCAGGTGATGCTGGTGAAGGACAGCATTGAGCGCGAGACGATCTCCACAACCTGGAATGGGAAATACGAGCTTTTCCTCGAGCGCGGTTATGCGTACGAGATCCATTTCAAGCGGGAAGGAATGGTCACCAAGTTCGTGGCGATCGATGCGCGCGAGATCCCGCTCTTCCCCGATGTTCCGTTCTTCGAGATGGACCTGCAGATGTCGATGTTCAAGCAAATCGATGGGTTCGATCTGAGCATTTTCGATGAGCCGGTGGGCCGGGCGGAATACAAACATTCCGTGCGCAATCTGAACTGGAATGTGGATTACACCGATGCAAAAAAGCCGCAGTTGATCCGCGTGATGATCGCGTACGAACGCGAACTACAGACGCGCAAAAAAGCCGCTCGCGAAGAAGCGAGCAAGTCCGATCGGAAGAAGCGCAAAGAGGCGCATTTCTAGATCGATCTGTAGCGCTCGATCAGCTTCACACATTCAACTGCTTCCTTCACATCGTGCACGCGAAGGATGTGCGCACCGTTCAGCAAGGCGATCGTATTCAAGATCGAAGTTCCATTCAACGCTTGCGCTGGTGTGGTGCCCAATACTTCGTTGATCATCCTTTTTCGCGAAAGTCCGATCAGCACCGGAACACCAAGCATCCGGATCGAAGCGATCCCTTTCAGCAACTGGAAATTGTGATCGGTGTTCTTCCCGAAACCGAAACCTGGATCTACGATCACATCGGCGATGCCTGCGGCACGCGCTGCATTCACACGCTGACTTAGAAAGAGCACCACTTCCTTCACTACATCGCCGTACTGCGGATCTTTCTGCATCGTGCGAGGCGTGCCTTGCATATGCATCAGCACGTACGGAACTTTCAGCTTGGCCACGGTCTCCAGCATCGCCGGATCGAGCAGTCCGGCACCGATGTCGTTCACCATTCCAGCACCGGCTTCCACCGCAGCTTTGGCGACTTCCGATCGGTAAGTATCGATGCTGATCAAAGCTTCGGGAAATTCGCGGTGGATCGAACCGATCGCCGGGATCACGCGCTCTAGTTCCTCTTCGATCGGAATTTCCTGCGCTCCCGGACGTGTGCTCGATCCGCCCAGATCAAGGATCGAAGCGCCGGCGTTCAGCATCGCTTCTGCCTCACGCAGCGCTTCATTCGGGTCTACGCGGCTCGCGGCGAGGAAGGAATCCGGTGTCACGTTCAAGATCCCCATCACCATTGGGAACCGTGGCTCGATCAGCCTGCCGCCGATCCGCCAGCTTATCCGTTCTACGATATCTTCGCCGCGATCCATCCCGCCCCGAAGTTCCCGTTTCCTTCACGCATGCACAACACCCTCCAGCAATACGATCAAGTGGTACGCGAATGCATGGATCTTTTCGAGCGGAAGGCGCGCGACTATGGCGCCGCGTGGCGGATCATGCGCGTGCCCTCGCTCACCGATCAGATCTTAATAAAAGCGCAACGGATACGTACCCTACAGGAAGTGGGCGAAAGCAAGGTGGGCGAAGGGGTCCGGCCGGAGCTGATCGGCATCATCAACTATGCGGCCATGGCGCTTGTGCAGCTGGATCTTGGTGTACCGCAGGAACCCGATCTGGATGGCGCGACCGCAGCACAGAAAGTGCGTGCAAAAGTGAAGCAGGCCGAAGACCTGATGCAGCGCAAGAACCACGATTACGGTGAAGCCTGGCGCAGCATGCGCATCAGTTCACTGGTGGATCTGATCTTGATGAAACTACTGCGCATCAAACAGATCGAAGACAACCAAGGCGCCACCGAAGCAAGCGAAGGCATCGATGCCAATTTCCTGGACATCATCAATTACGCGGTGTTCGCGATGATCTTGATGGGGGAGGGGTGATTTCTCGCACTCAATTGGAAACAACCACGAAGCGTGAACTCTGGATCGAGTCTGTCGTTTTGAAAGTGACGAGATAGACGCCAGGTTGAAGATCCGTGTCGATCCTTGCTGGAGACATTTCGAAGGATGATATTGGCAGTGAAGCGACGATCTTTCCACTCAGATCTTCTATCAACATTTGTCCATCACTCCTAGAA
>JAEYYE010000026.1 GCA_023430945.1 Bacteroidota bacterium | reverse complement strand
ATCTCGTAAGGGCCGATGATCATCGGCCCTCGATCCCAAAAGAAAAGCAAATGACAACCCTCCCTCCCACTACCCCAACGACCATGATCGTAGAACAGATCTATACCGGCTGCCTTGCACAAGGCGCATACTACATCGAGAGCGAAGGCGAGGCGGTGATCATCGATCCGCTGCGCGAAACAAAACCTTACATCGATCGCGCCGAAAAGAGCGGCGCGAAGATCAAGTACGTGCTGGAGACACACTTCCATGCCGATTTCGTAAGCGGCCACGTGGACCTGGCAAAGAAGACCGGCGCCAAGATCGTTTACGGGCCGAACGCGAACCCGAGCTTCGATGCGCACATCGCGAAGGATGGTGAGGAATTCAAGGTAGGCAAGGTGACGATCCGTGTGCTGCATACGCCCGGCCACACCATGGAAAGCACCACCTACTTATTGATCGACGAGAACGGGAAAGAACACAGCATCTTCACAGGAGATACGCTCTTCATCGGCGATGTTGGCCGCCCCGATCTGGCGCAGAAAGCGGGCTCGATCACGCAGGAAGACCTCGCGGGATACCTGTATGAAAGCCTGCACAACAAGATCATGCCGTTGCCGGATGATGTGATCGTGTACCCCGCGCATGGTGCCGGCAGCGCGTGTGGCAAGAACATGAGCAAGGAGACCTTCGATACGCTCGGCAATCAGAAGAAGACCAACTATGCATTGAAGGCCGGGACCAAGGATCAATTCATCAAGGAAGTGACCGATGGATTGCTTCCACCACCTGCGTATTTCCCGCAGAACGTGGCCATGAACCGTGGCGAGATCGCAAGCCTCGATCAGGTGAAGCAGCGGTCCATGCGCGGACTCTCGCCCGATGAATTCGAAATGGTGGCTGAAACGGAAGGCGCACTGGTGCTCGATACTCGAGGTGCACAAACATTCAAGGATGGTTTCGTTCCGCGCAGCATCAACATCGGTATAAAAGGTGATTTCGCACCGTGGGTAGGGACGTTGATCCCCGATGTGAAACAGCCGTTGCTGTTGGTGTGCGACGAAGGGACAGAGGACGAGGTCATCACGCGTCTGGCGCGGGTGGGCTACGACAATGTGTTCGGTTTCCTCAAAGGCGGCATCGCTGCATGGAAGTCCGCAGGCAAGGAGTTCGATACGATCGAAAGCATTTCCGCTGAGGAATTCGCACGCCGCATGAAAGTGGAAAAATTGAACGTATTCGATGTGCGGAAACAAGGTGAATGGGATGGTGAGCATCTGGAGGATGCACACCACACCTCCTTGCAGTTCCTGAACGATCACCTGGCGGAATTCAAGACCGATGAACCGAACTACATCCATTGCCAGGGCGGCTATCGCAGCATGATCGCAGCAAGTATTCTGAAGTCACGTGGTTACCACAATGTGGTGGATGTGGCCGGCGGTTTCGGCGCGATCAAGAAGACCGATCTGCCAGTGACGGAATTCGTATGCCCGAGCAAACGATGAATTGATCGGAAAATGAGATGATCATGATCTACCTCAGATCGACCGAAGTGCGGACGCAAGCCTTAAGGCCGTCATCCGATCATCTCGTTATCTGACCATTGATCCTACTGCCATGATAGAAACGCTCAAACAACCCTGGTCCTGGTACGTTGCCGGCGCACTGATCGGCCTTACCGTGCCCTATCTGTTGCTCGTCGGCAACAAGACATTCGGGATCAGTAGTTCGCTGCGGCATCTGTGTGCGGCCTGCTTTCCCGGGAACATCAAATTCTTCAAGTACGACTGGAAGAAGGAGGCGTGGAACCTGTTCTTCGTGGCGGGGATCGCCGTGGGCGCGTTCATCGGTGGGCACTTCCTTAGCTCCCCGGATCCGATCGTATTGGCCGAGCCTACACAAGAGTACCTCGCAAGCAAAGGCATTACCGATACGTCTTCGCTGCTCCCCGCGGAGATCTTCAGTTGGGAACAGCTCTTCACTCTTCGCGGGCTGATCTTCTTCGTGATCGGTGGTTTTCTCGTTGGCTTCGGCACGCGCTACGCCGGCGGCTGCACCAGTGGGCATGCGATCATGGGGCTTAGTTCCCTGCAATGGCCGAGCCTTGTCGCGACCGTCAGTTTCATGGTGGGCGGCATCATTATGACGTGGTTGATCCTTCCTTACCTGCTGAACCTTTAAGCCATGGAACACACATTCCAACAAGCGCCCACACCGGAGGCACTTTCCGATCTGCAACAGCGCGAGCTGGACGCGATCTGTGTGAACGAAAGTGTACTCCAGCATCCGTGGTGGCACAACCTGAAATACAGCGCGTGGGGCATCCTCTTCGGGATCGTGTTCGTGAAGGCGGAGATCATCAGCTGGTTCCGCATCCAGGAGATGTTCCGTTTCGAGAGCTTCCACATGTATGGCGTGATCGGTACAGCGGTGGTCGTGGGCGCGATCGGTGTGCTGCTGATCAAAGGGCTCAAACTGAAAACCGTTCACGGTGAAGAGATCCACATCCCGAAAAAGGAATTCAACAAGGGCCAGATCTACGGCGGCCTGATGTTCGGCCTGGGTTGGGCTGTCACCGGTGCATGTCCGGGCCCGTTGTTCGCACAGATCGGCGCGGGCTTCAGCGTGATCATTGTAACGTTCGTGAGCGCTTGGTTCGGGACGTACATCTATGGCGTGGTGCGTGAGCGGTTGCCGCATTGAGCGGATCGGAAATTTGAATACGCGATGAAGAATTGGATCTTGATATCGATCGGAGTTGTGCTCGGGGCCGTAGCGGGCTGGTCGTACTGGTACCACATCGGTTGCGATGCAGGCTGCACGATCACCAGCAGCCCCGTGAATAGCACCTTGTACGGCATGCTGATGGGCGGGCTGGTGATGAACCTGTTCAGGAAGGAGGTTGCGTGAGGGATAGAAATGGAAAGCCCGCAGTGGCGTCTTCGCCGCGAGGACTTGGAATGGATAGCCCGACAGCGCCCGGAACGCGGCTTTTGCGCGATCCGGGCGGTGGCACGCCCAAATAACCGATCCCGCCTTTTATCGATCGGCTTACTTTCGCGCTCCGATCAAAGCACGAAAAAGCACGCAAGGAATGAGCAAGATCAAGGTGGCGAAGCCGGTGGTGGAACTCGATGGCGATGAGATGACGCGCATCATTTGGAAGTGGATCAAGGACCAGCTGATCCTGCCGTATGTGGATGTGCCGATCGAGTATTACGACCTGGGGATCGAGCACCGCGATAAGACCGAGGACAAGGTGACGGTGGAGGCTGCGAATGCGATCAAGAAGCACAATGTGGGGATCAAGTGCGCGACGATCACTCCAGATGAGGAGCGCGTGAAGGAATTCGGGCTGAAGCAGATGTGGAAGAGCCCGAACGGAACGATCAGGAACATCTTGAACGGAACGGTTTTCCGCGAGCCGATCGTGATCAGCAACATTCCGCGATTGGTGCCGGGGTGGACGCAGCCGATCATCATCGGCCGCCATGCTTTTGGTGATCAGTACCGCGCGACCGATGCGGTGATCAAGGGGAAGGGGAAGCTCACGATGACCTTTACGCCGGAAGGTGGCGGTGAAGCGACCACGTGGAACGTGTATGACTTTGATGGCAATGGCGTGGCGATGGCGATGTACAACACCGACGAGAGCATCGAAGGGTTTGCGCATAGCTGTTTCAACCTGGCGCTGGCGAAGAAATGGCCACTGTACTTGAGCACGAAGAACACGATCCTGAAGAAGTACGACGGGCGTTTCAAGGACATTTTCCAGGAGATCTTCGAGAAGCATTTCCAGGCCGATTTCAAGAATGCCGGGATCGTGTATGAGCATCGCCTGATCGATGACATGGTGGCCAGCGCGATGAAGTGGAGCGGCGGTTTCATCTGGGCGTGCAAGAATTACGATGGCGATGTGCAGAGTGATACAGTGGCACAGGGCTTCGGATCACTGGGCCTGATGACCAGCGTTTTGATCACGCCCGATGGCAAGACGATGGAGGCCGAAGCGGCGCACGGAACCGTTACGCGCCACTACCGCCAGCACCAGCAAGGGAAGCCGACGAGCACCAATCCGATCGCGAGCATCTTCGCATGGACGCGTGGCCTGGCCTTCCGTGGAAAGCTGGATGGCAATCACGAGCTGGTCGATTTCTGCGAGCGATTGGAGGATGTGTGCATCAAGACCGTGGAAAGCGGTAAGATGACGAAGGACCTTGCGATGTGCATCCATGGCGATGACACGAAGCCGCAGCATTACCAGACAACGGAGGAGTTCATGAATTCTTTGCGGGAGGGAATGGAGAAGCGGATGGGGTGAGGGTTGCGATCGAATTTCGACAAAAAGGCATCTTTCTACGGATGCCTTTTTCCTTTCCGGTAATGAAAGATTAACCTGGCTAGTAAATCGATTGAAATAAAAAAGCCTGAACGTATGATGACGCAGTATTCAAAGGCACGAATTGACAAAGAAATGAATAAGAGGTTGGAGCTGTACAAAGGCCTTGATTTCCTACAAAGCTTCGCCATGTATATTGGACAGGCACAAATACTTGAAATTGGTCTAAAGAAAGTGCTGTCGGACGAATTCGGACTTACATTGGGTAAAATTGAGAAGTGGACATTAGGACGAACCCTCAATGAGCTCAAGTCAAAGGGTCTCCGAAGTGATTTGTCACAACTCCTTGATGGTGTATTGCAGGATCGAAATTTTATCGTTCATGAGTTATTAGCAGGTGACATATTCCTTAACTCGATCATCGCACGAAAGAACAAAAAGCTTCGATCGACAAAATACTGGCGAATATTGATGCGCT
The DNA here is from genome assembly GCA_023430945.1 of Bacteroidota bacterium. GTDB lineage: Bacteria > Bacteroidota > Bacteroidia > Flavobacteriales_F > PHOS-HE28 > PHOS-HE28. The sequence continues at coordinate 909 of JAEYYE010000026.1, read as the reverse complement.
CGATTTATCAACTAGAACAAGTGCTTCTATTATGTGGTTGGGCTCAACAACATAACGCTTGGAAAGCCTTTGACGACAATTAACCCTCTGGAATCATCCGCTGCTAACATTTAGCGATTAAGAAGTTCTTCAACAATCTCCGACGCGATCTTTGCGACTCTCGTAACGAGCTCTTGTCCCGCCCCACCCGCATCACCCGCCGCGATATCGATCGCCTCGCCTTTCCGGCGATCATAGCGGGCATCGCGGAGCCGGTAATTTCACTTGTTGATACCGCTTTCGTCGGCAGACTTGGCACCGCGGACCTGGCAGCAGTAGGCATCGCGAGCAGCTTCTTTCTTCTCGTGGTGTGGGTGCTGGCGCAAACGCGCAGCGCGGTAATGGCGATCGTGGCGCGCTACTACGGCGCGCAGCGGCTGGATAATGTGAAGGACCTGGTGCCGATCGCGATCTGGATGAACGTGCTCCTCGGCCTGCTCTTCTTTTCGATCACTAGCTGGTTCGCGGAGCCGATCTTCCGCATGTACAACGCCGAAGGTGAAGTGCTGGCCAAAGCGATCGAATACTACCACATCCGCAGCATCGGCCACCCGATCGTGCTGGCCACCTTCGCGATCACCGGCGCCTTCCGCGGCATACAGAACCTGAGCTGGAGCATGTGGATCAGTATCGCCGGCGCTCTGGTGAACCTGGCCTTGAACCCGATCCTCATCTTCGGCTGGGGACCAATCGAAGGCATGGGGATCGCGGGCAGCGCGTGGAGCAGTCTGATCGCACAAGTGGTGATGGTCTCGATCGCGATCTGGTTCCTGGAGAAGCGGACACCGTTCACCATTCGCACGCGCAAATGGCGTCACCCGGAATTGAAGGCGCTCTGGCTGCTGAGCCGCGATCTGTTCCTGCGCACCA
>JAEYYE010000315.1 GCA_023430945.1 Bacteroidota bacterium | reverse complement strand
ATCATCTTCTCCATCACCCTCGCCATGTCATCAACGTTCTTCGGCTCGGCCAGGTAGCCGTTGAAGCCATCGCTGATCGTTTCGGGAAAGTGACCGACACGTGTGGCCACAGCCGGCAACTTAAAGTTGTAGCTCAACGATTCCACGCCACTCGGTGTAGCTGTCTCGTAGAAAAGCACGATCGCATCTGCAGCCTGGAAATAAGGTGGCACCTCTTCATTCGGAATGAATCGATCTACCACCACCACCTTTTCGCGCAAACCCAACGTATCGACCATGGCGAGCGGATCGTAGTCGCGCTCGTCATCGCTCTTCTTCAGGAACAACTTCTTCAACGTGCCGAAGATCATGTTCTTAAGCTTGGTGCTCAGCTTGCGCTGGTCCACCGTGCTCCAGAAGCGCTCGCCCACGATCATCAGGCTCACATCTTCGCGCATCGCAGCCAGCTTTGCGAATGCTTCGATACAATAGTGAAGGCCTTTGTATTTGCGGATGAAGCCGAAGAAAAGGAACACATGTTTCTTCAATCCATGTTGCCGTTTCCATTCCTCTTTGGCGAAGTTCGGATCGGGTTTGAAGAGGGTGTAGATCGGGTGATAGAGTTTGAGGATGGTCTTTGGTCGCTGGTCCAAGGTCCTAGGTCCAAGGCCTGAGCTGTCCTTGGACCTAGGACCTAGGACCTTGGACCGTGTACCCACTTTCCCGTCCAAACTCAATTCGAACCGCGCATCCGGCATCAACGCCTTCAATTCCTCCGCGGTCTTATAGGCATGCACAATGAAGCTGTGGCCGTGACGCAAAGCCATTCTTGTGAGCCGGGCGTCAAGGCTGCTTTGCTCCTTGGCCGCCACGAAGTGCAGATCGAAGAGGATCTCGGCTTTTGTGTGCCTGCGCAGGTATTTGGCGATCGTGTTCAGCGGAATTCCCTGCGTAGGATTGTACCACTGAATGATCACCTTGTCCGGCTTCAGATCGGTGATCGCTTTCGCGGTTGACTTCCAAGTGCGCGGATCGTTCCAGTTGGTGAGGTAGTGTACCGGGATCTCGTAGCCTTCGAGAAAGCTGCTGCGGCTGGCCTTGTCCACGAACTCGCGTGGGATGATCGCCGGGTACTGCTGCGTCCAGCTCACGATCGTCACCTCTGCGCCTTCGTCCTTAAGCGCACGGGCCAGCGCGGTGTTGTATTGCGCGATGCCGCCTTTGAATTTTGGGCCTGGGCCGAAGCAAATGATCATCGATCAGATAATGAGATGATCAGATATTGAAATGCGGATCCCTCCGAGTGCTCTACGCTATCGGCGAGCGTGATCATCTGATCATCTGATCGTCTGATCATCTGATCCGCATTTTCGCAGCGTCGTAGACGCGTTTCATCCCTTCCTCGATCGAGATCTTCGCCTCCCACCCGAGGTTCTCCTTCACCCACGTCATGTCGCAGTAGCGGCTATGCACGCCCACGGGCTTGTCGAGCAACGGCTTGATCGTGGGTTTGTACCCCGCGAAGCCGGTGAACACTTCGATCAGTTCAAGAAAAGTCGTTAGCCGGCCCATGCCGATGTTGATCGCGCGGCCATCGCTGATCTTGTCCATGGCCAGGAGCGTGAGGTCGAGCACATCGTCTATGTGGACGAAATCCCGGCCTTGTTTTCCGGTACCCCAAACCTCGAAGGGGTTCTCTTTTCTTGCGGCGCGCGCTGCGATCGCGGGCACAGGATAGGAGAGGTCCTGGTCTTCGCCATAACCGCTGAATGGACGAATACACGTAACGTGTACGCCGTAATGGCTTGCTGCGATCTTCGCCAGGTATTCACCCGTAAGCTTGCTCCAACCGTAGGTCATGTCCGGCTCGCCCATCTTCTTGAAGTCGATGTCCGTCTCCTTCAGCTGCAGCGTGTTGCTCTCCGTCTGCAGGTCCACCGGATAGGCCGCGCTGCTGCTGGGGTAGAGGAAGCGGCCGGGTTTCTGGCGGCACACGTACAGGAACATCTCCGCATCGATGCTCAGGTCCTGCGCCACGAGCATGGGGTCGCCATCGATCTTGCTGCGCCCGCCCACGATCGCCGCGAAATGGAACACGTCCGCGAAGCGATCGACGTCGATGCCGTGTTGTTTTCGGAAGTAGCCATGATCCTTGTTCAATTCGCGCAGCACATCGCGCAGGTCGGCTCTCAGGAAAAGCACGCGGCCACCGGCATAGTGATCGATGCCTTTCTCCGATCCCTCCTTCTGCCACGGCATCCACGTATCGGGATGCGTGCCCACGCTAAGGTCATCGATCAGCAGGATCTTGTCGTTCGTGTTCTTGTACAGCCGCTGTACCATGTTGCGGCCCACGAAGCCGCAGCCGCCGGTAACCAAGTGAATTGCCATGCGCGGCAAAGATCGTTCTTATGCACAAGTTGAACGGTCATGAATTTCGATCACGGTTGTTTGGGCGAATTTCTGTCAGGTCGTGTCTTCGCCTGCAAGTCCGCACTCCCTTCGGTCGCTTGCGGGCTTTCCGGCTGCGCCACTTACGCAAATCCCGGAAGGCTACGCGAGTTCTTTCTGTCTTTGATCGAAGATCAGTTGGATCAGAGGATTATGTCAACGGGGGCTGGCACCGGGACGAAAGAGGTTTCTTAAAAGCCTGTTGACATCATTTTTTTATTTCTTCTATAATGCGATTGTCGCTCACTTTGAAAGTTTTTTGATTCTGATAGTCATCACCTGTGATAAGTAACAGTTCATCCGTGTCCGGATCAATATGAAGAGAGACGAATTGTAAGATAATATTCGTATTTTCAGAAGTGATGTAAAGACAATAATATTTTTTACCTTCCAATTCGGATTTAGGGGATTTTAGTCGAGTTCCATTTACGGAAAATATTTCCAATTTTGGCACGTCATGTAAAAAGGTGTATGCACTGGAATACTCTAATAATTCAAGGTCGGTTGCCATAACTATGGCTTCTATACTATCTAATGAATCTATTTGCTTTAAACATTGCTGAATAATTGCACTCAATATTTCTGTGTCGTTTTGGAACTCAGGCTTTCCTTGTCCCGTGGCAATCGAGAAACAAAGACTAAAAAATGCTACTGAGATCACTTTCATAATATAGCCTTCTTAATGTTTGCAAAGATCTTCACATCCCACAAATCGAGCACCTCAATTATAACGAAAACATCGATCCAAGAACAGATCACCCTCGCCAACCACCGATCGGCGTAAGGGGCCGCAGCGGATACCCCACAGTCCGCCGTACGGCGGACGAGGAGTAGAAGCGAAGGATCCCGACCTGACAGGAATTCGCCCAACCCTCACCCCGGCCCCTCTCCCAAGGAGAGGGGTGAGATCACTCCGAATTCATGGAAGATCGCGCTACCGGCCGGCCTTCCGGATCGATGAATTGCACTTGTTGGCGCGGATAGGCCGTGATGATCTTTTCCTTGTGCGCGGGTTTGTTCAATTCGATCGCGATGCGCAGCTCGAGCTCGCTTTTCCATTTGCGCCGTTCGCGCGCCGGCACCAGGTAGCGGTTGTTGATGTTGGACCACGACTCGGTGGCCGATAAAAAGATCTGCGGCCGATCGGCGATCGCCTGGTCCATGCCGGCTTCGCGCAGGATCTTTTCGTACTCGGTGGCGGGCGCTTTCATGTTCGATCCGAGCACGCCATCAGCCACGCTTCGGACCACATCGATCGCGTAGGAGAGATCGGATTCGTTGGCGATCTGCACGGCGAGTTCGTCCCACACATAAGGAAAGTCGGCGGTAAGGTTGATCACGATGCCGTTGAGGATCTCGTTGTTGGGAAAGGTGACCAATCTTCCCGTGGGTTGCTCGGCGTTGACGAAACCTGTTGAGAATGGATCGCCGATCTCCCAAAGTGTGGTGTTGATCAGGTCGATCTTGTAGACATCGCCGAAGACATCGCCCACAACGATGCGATCGCCGACGCGGTAGTAGCCTTTGAATTTGTTGAGCAGCCAGCCGGTGGCGCTTTCGATCGGTGATTGCAACGCCCAGGAGAGCGCAAGACCTACGAGCCCGAGCGATCCGATGAGTGCGCGGATGTCACCGGCCACCACACTGAGCGCAAGCCCGATGCCGACCGCCCAGAAGATCATGGTGATGAGCGTGGTGATGCCTTCGGTGCGTTCCCACCCGCGGATGATGCGGCGCGTGATCGCGTTGACGCCTTTCGCCAAAAGCCAGATCAGCAGCAAGATCCCGATCGCCACGGCGATCCGTGGCAGCATGCTGAAGAAGCTGCGGATCATTTCGCGCACGGTGGTCCACGCTTCACCGGCGGCCTGCGAAATGTCGACGTCCTGGATCGATTCAGCGGAGGCCGCGTTGGTGCTGCGGATATCCTCTACCGCGATGTTCTCGATCACGGCAACAGTATCGGGCAGCTCCTGCGGATCGGTCTGCGCTTCGGTGCTGCTGAAGATCATGAGCAGGAAACCGGTAAGCACCACGGCGAGGATGCTGGCCTGCCGGAAGTTGCGCAGGCTGTGTTCGGCTCGGCCTTTCGGATCGAAACGTTTGCGGCGGAGGCGGGTGCGGCGGCGTTTTCGGAAGGGTTTCAGGCGGCGTTTCCTTGTGCCGCCATGTCTTATGGTCGGGTCCTTCGGATCGGATGGCGATCCAGGTTTACGAGCCGATGATGATCTTTTTCGGTCTTTCCGGATAAGCATATGAGAACTAAAGGCGATAAACGGATCATTCGAAGGTACTCCGATCCACGCGCGAACGCATCAGCAGGACCATCAAACCAATGACCGATCGCACGGATCGAAAATGAATTCTATCTTTCAAACATCATGAAGCAAGGGATCAACTTGAAGATTCTATCACTTCTATTGATCGGTTCGTGTCTACTGATCGTTTCCAGCTGTAAGAAGGAGGACGATCCCGCACCGATCGAACAACCGGATGTGATCATCTATGATACGATCGTGGCTCCACCGAATATGGTTTATGATGCTTCCGGGAATCTGTATTCCACCGTTGTGATCGGTGATCAGCGGTGGATGCGCGAGAATTTGCGCACTTCGCATTTCAACAACGGCGACCCGATCCCCTATGTACCGGCAGTTACGGAATGGTCGGCAATGTCCAGTGCGGCCTGGTCCTATTATGATAATGATGCGGCCTACGGTGAGATCTATGGCAAGTTGTACAACTGGTACACGGTTTCCGATCCACGCAATGTTTGCCCTGCTGGCTGGCATGTGCCTACGGATGAGGAGTGGATGGAATTGGAAGTGACACTTGGTGTACCGGAGGCTGAGTTGACGTTGACCGCTTCTCGAGGTTCAGACGCCAACGCTGGTGGGAAAATGAAGGCTACTGTACTGTGGGATCCCCCGAATTCAGGCGCTGATAACTCCAGCGGTTTTTTTGGATTGCCGACTGGTACCAAAGGTCCAACCGCACTATTCATCTACAATGGATCGCGTGGCTACTACTGGAGTTCGACCACCCACGAACTTAACGACAGTCATGCGTACTCAAGACAATTGTGGTGGAATAGTCACGGTATATTTCGTTACGCCGAACATAAGAGAGCTGGGATCGCAGTAAGATGCGTCGAAGACTGAAACCTCACACTCGCCCAGCCTTGATCTCGCTGGCCTCGCCGGAAGTCAGTTGTCTAAAAAAAAACGTAGGGTGAAAAGGAGGTGAACGGTTCGCCTTCCAACCTATTCTTCAGATCAGATCCAATCCCCTGATGCCCGTGAAATGCTTCTTGTTCAACGTGAGCAAGGGAACATTGTGGGCAAGGGCAGTGGCTGCGATCAACTGATCGGCGAAGTGGATATCCTTCCCTTGTGACAACCCATCCAGGATCTTCCTGAAATGGATCGAAACTTCCATGGTGAAGGGTAGCACATGGAATTTGTCGAATAGCTCTTGTTTCGTAGCCGTGAATTCGCTCTTGTTGCGTGTACCCGCAAGAACTTCGGCAACGATCGCATCACAAAGTGCTAAAGTGCTGCCACCCACCCTCTCCAAAGCCGCCATGGCCTTTGGTTCGCGGCGAAAACGACCGATCAGTATACTGGTGTCGATCAGGACCGCTTCCATGCCTTTTCGCGCAGTTCCTCAGCGGTCACGGGATTGTCCTTCCAAAGTTCCTCCAAGGCGGCGAACGGATCTTTTTCGCGTTTGGCCTCGCGCTCCACGAATTCCACGAACAGAGCGCTGATGCTTTTCTTGCGCTTCCGGCTTAACATGGCCGCAGTGCGCTTGAACTTTGGCGGCACTGAAAGTGTGAGCTTCGTGGTCATGTTACGTGATCGGATGTAAAGATACGTAAGGTGCTAATGAACTGCTACACCCGCCCCCCCTTGATCTCCTCCACCACCTGCGGATCAAGCAACGTACTCGTATCACCCAAACTCCCCAACTCATTCTCGGCCACTTTCCTCAAGATCCGCCGCATGATCTTGCCGCTGCGGGTCTTCGGCAGGCCGCTCACAAACTGGATCTTGTCGGGCTTCGCAATACGCCCTATGCTTTCCACCACCGCCTCAATGATCGCGCCCCGCATGTTCTCCAACGCGTTCAGATCATCTACAGCGATCGGCTTCTCAGTGACCACATACGCATAGATCCCCTGGCCTTTGATATCGTGCGGATATCCGACCACCGCACTTTCCACCACACCCTTCGCCTGGTTGATCGCATTCTCGATCTCTGCCGTGCCGAACCGGTGCCCGCTCACGTTGATCACATCATCCACACGACCGATGATCCGATAACGGCCGTCGGCGTCGCGCTTGGCACCATCGCCTGTGAAATAGTAACCGGGATAGCTGCTGAAATACGTCTGCTTGCAACGCTCGTGATCACCCCACGTGGTGCTGATCATGCTTGGCCAGGGCTGCTTGATGCAAAGCAATCCTTCCACCTCGTTTTCATCGATCTCCTTTCCATCCGCGGTAAGCAACACAGGCTGAACTCCAGGCAACGGCCACGCCGCATGCGCGGGCTTTTCATCCGTAACACCGGCTAGCGATGAGATCATGATGCCGCCGGTCTCCGTCTGCCACCAGGTATCCACGAGCGGACATTTGTTCTTGCCGACGTGGATCTTGTACCAGTTCCAGGCTTCCTCGTTGATCGGTTCACCCACGCTGCCGATCACTTTCAACGAATCGAGCGAATAGGCCAGCACATGGTCCAGTCCGGCGGCCATCAAACTGCGGATCGCCGTGGGTGCCGTATAGAAAATGTTCACGCCGTGTTTGTCGATCACCTGCCAGAAACGGCCGGCATCCGGAAAGGTCGGCACCCCTTCGAAGACCAATGTGGTAGCGCCCGCGAGCAAAGGCCCGTAGATGATATAGCTGTGCCCGGTGATCCAGCCCACATCGGCCGTGCACCAGTGGATGTCGCTTTCTTCATATTGGAACACATTGCGAAAACTGTAGTCGGTGTACACCATGTAGCCACCGCAGGTGTGCACGACGCCTTTCGGTTTGCCGGTGCTGCCGCTGGTATAAAGAATGAAGAGCGGATCTTCGGAATCCATCACTTCGGCCGGACAATGTTTGTCCACATGCTTCAATTCATCGTGCAGCCACACATCGCGGCCTTCCACCATGTTCACCCCCCAGCCGAGACGATCGGTAACGATCACCTTCTTCACGCTCGGGCAGTGCTCCAGTGCTTCGTCCACCACACGTTTCACTGGGATCTGCTTGTGCCCACGGTTCAAGCCATCGCTCGTGAGCACGATCGATGCCTGGGCATCCTGTATCCTATCGGTGAGGCTTTGCGCACTGAATCCGCAGAACACCACGCTATGGATCGCACCGATGCGCGCACAGGCCAGCACCG
>JAEYYE010000311.1 GCA_023430945.1 Bacteroidota bacterium | reverse complement strand
TTTCCGCCCTTGTACCAGCCGGTATAGAAGATGTTCCCGTTCTCGTGGTAAACGGTGGTCGATCCTTCGCGCACACCGTTCACGAAGGTTCCGCGGCTTCGCAGTGTACCATTCGGGAAGAAGGATTCCCAGCCGCCTTCGCGTTGGCCGTTAACGCGTTCGCCGCGCATGATCAGGTTGCCTTTTTCGTCGCGCACCTCTTCGATCCCATCTACGACAGTGCGTGTCGTATCGCTTTTGGTGCCGGGTTTTTGCTTCTCTTCGGAAGGTTCGTTGCTGTTCCCGCAAGCGATCAATAGGATCGTTATGATCAGTGGGAATGTGGATCGCATCATCTACTTCTTTCTTTCCACGGTGAGCTGAACAAGTCCTTCGAGCGAATCGCGTGCTTCGTTCCGTTCAAATCCTCGCAATACTTCCAGGGCTTTGTCGCGGTAATGAAGCATCTGTTCACGCGCATGCGCGATCCCGCCCGCATCGGCCACCATCTTCACCACCTGCGCCACTTTGCGGCCATCCTCATTGTGGTTCTTCACCACGTTCACCATCCAGCGCCGATCGGCCGTCGGTACTTTTTGTAACGCGTGGATCAGGGGAAGCGTGAGCTTCTTCTCCTTGATATCAAGTCCTGATGGTTTGCCGATCTCTTCGCCGCTGCCGTAATCGAAAAGATCGTCCTTGATCTGGAACGCGATACCACTGTATTCACCGAAAAGTCGCATCCGCTCGATCTCTTCGGCCGATCTTTTCGCAGCACTTGCACCACTGGCGCAACATGCGGCGATCAGGCTCGCGGTCTTCTTGCGGATGATGTCGAAATATACATCCTCCGAATAATTCAGATCCCGGGTCTTTTCCAATTGGAGCAACTCGCCTTCGCTCATCTCACGCACCGAAGTGCTCACGATCCGCAACAGATCGAATTCGCCCTTATCGATCGCGAGAAGCAATCCGCGGCTGAGCAGGTAATCGCCCACAAGTACCGCGATCTTGTTCTTCCAAAGCGCGTTTATGCTGAAGAAACCGCGGCGCAGCGGACTTCCATCGATCACATCATCATGCACCAAAGTGGCGGTGTGGAGCAATTCGATCAGCGAAGCGGCGACGAAAGCGCTTTCGTTCACCGGCCCGAACAGGCGCGCGCTCAGCAGCGTGAACATCGGGCGCATCTGCTTGCCCTTGCGCTTCACGATGTAGTGCATGATCCGGTCCAGGAGCGCGGTGCGGCTGCGCATCGCTTCCTTGAAATGCGGTTCGAAGGCCTGCATCTCGGCCGCGATCGGCCGCTGGATCTCTTCGATCGACATCATTCGCGGCAAATATCGGCAGGATCCGCAGGCCGATCGAAGCGGCGGCACTTGCGGCGGAACGAAACCGGCCTATCTTCGTGATGCATGGCCGCCGGCTCCCTTCTTCGCATCGCCCTTGCGGGCCTGATCGGCGTGCTCTTCGCCACCGATGTGGCCGCACAACAACCAAAGGCCAAAGTGATCCTGTACAAGGACCGGTTGCAGGCGCAGTACGATACGGTGGATATCGTGAAGAACGTGATCAAGGCGAATCCCCTGTTGTTCTTCCGTGGCGAAGTGCCGTTGTACTATGAGCGGTCGCTTTCGCCCACCCTGAGCGTTGAAGTTGCGGTGGGCGTTACGCTTCGCAATTATCTGGCGATGTCGTTCGCAGGCGATGATGCCGACGATTTCGGTGCCGGTACGGAGATCGTGCCGAACATGAGCTACCACGGCGGCCTGCGCTTCTACCTTACGGATGATCTGGAGCCGCAAGGCTGGTACATTCAACCGGCGTTCGCGCACCTGAGCTACGAAAAGATCATCCTTGTCCGCCAGCCCGATGGAACGTTCCTCGAAGACGAGAAACTGCACGATATCAGGACGTTCAACGATATACGCCTTCTCTTCGGCTACCAAAGCCTGAGCTATGGCAGTAACTGGCTCTTCGATGTGTATGGCGGCGTGGCCTACCGCGATCGGCACATGCGCGTGGTGCAGGAGCGGCTGGACCTCACGTTCTCGCCGCCCACATATTCCTACGATGTGGAGGAGCGCAAGGACCGTATCCCTGCGTTCTTCGCCGGCGTGAAAGTGGGAGTGGGTTTCTAAAGCATCTTCAGGAGGCGTTCACCATCCTTCAGGGCAGGTTCATTCTTGTTCGCCAATTGGCCGCAGGCAGCATCTATGTCGCGTCCACGGCTTCGCCGGATGCGAGCGATGATCCCTTTGCGATCGAGGTATTGCTGGAAAGCCTCTGCAACCTTTGGATCGGTGCGCCCGAAACCTGCGGAATCGATCGGGTTGTATTCGATCAGGTTCACCTTGGCATGCACATCGCTCGCGTACTTCACCAGTTCCTGCGCATCGGCCAACGAATCATTGAAACCGCGCAACAGGATGTATTCGAACGTTACCGGCCGGCGCGTGGTTCGCGTGTAGTACCGCAACGCATCCTTCAGTTCGCCCAGGGAGTTCTGCTCGTTGATCGGCATGATCCGGTCGCGCTTCGCATCATTGGCCGCGTGCAGGCTTAGGGCGAGATTGAAACGCGCATCATCATCGGCCAGTTTGCGGATCATCTTCGCGATGCCGGCCGTGCTCACGGTGATCCGTTTCGCGCTCATGCCAAGCCCGTCCCCGGCTGTGATCCTTTCCGCGCTGCGCAACGTATTGGCGTAATTGAGCAGCGGTTCGCCCATGCCCATGTACACGATGTTCGTAAGCCCCTGGGCGTAATATTTCCGCGCCAGCTCATCGATCATCACCACCTGGTCCACGATCTCGCCCGCATCGAGGTTGCGGATCCGTTTCAATCTTCCTGTCGCACAGAAACTGCAGCTGAGGCTGCAACCGATCTGTGAACTGATGCAGGCCGTAAGCCGCGTCGGGGTGGGAATGAGGACACCTTCCACCACATGGCCATCCCAGGTCTTGAACGCGCACTTCACGGTGCCGTCCTCGCTGCGCTGTTCTTCGGCGAGCGTAAGCGGACGGAGCGTTGTACGTTCCATGAGCTTCGATCGAAGCGCTTTTGGCAGATCGCTCATCTGCTCGAACGATCGTGCGCTCCTTTTCCAAAGCCATTCCCAGACCTGTTTCGCACGGAAAGATCTTTCGCCGATCCCTTCAACAAGAGCGGAAACCTCTTCACGCGTAAGCGATCGGATATCGGGAAGGGCTTGATCCATTGGGAAATACAAAGGTAGGGAAGTAGGGTAGGGTTTTTGGGCGTGCCCCCGCTTGATCATCTCCGGGCTTCGCCCACTGAAGCTTCAGCGAAGGCGGGGTCGCGCTATGAGTTTATCCTGAGCCTGTCGAAGGGCTGCAAGGCTTCGGCCGCAAAAGCCGGCCTGCAGGCTTTCCGCTTCTATCGCTCACGCAGATCACGGTCGCCCAACCTTCAACCTCCAGCCTCCACCTACCTCTCCCCATACCGCGGATCCTGCAGCCACGGCAATTTCTCCATCCATTGCGTGCGCAGTGAATAGTGTCCGTACTCCTCTTCGATCACGCCGGTGAAATGATATACGCCTCTTCCGCGGAAAGGGGAACGTGCTGCCACATTCGGGAACTGGGTACTGTCCCAGAAATCGCCAGCCGTATCGATGAACGATCCGAAGGTCATGCGTTCACCGTAATGCGTGTCGGTCGCCTTCACGTGGATCATGTAGCCGAGCATGTTCACCCGCTTTCCGATGTGATCGGGCATCTCGCGTTTCAAGATCAGCGGTGCGTTCGCATCGATCCCCGAGCGATCCACCAAAGTGAATGGATCGCATAATGGAAAGCCGAGCAGATCGAGCTCGTCGTACGCATCGGCCAGTGGATAATGCTGCAGATCGGGCAGCCGGGGTTCTTCAACTTTGGTGATGAACAGATCGGCGGTGGCGGGGATGGCCGCCCCACGGTGTAGCAATGCGAGGTCCCACAACAACTGCGGTTTGCTTCTTCCCGTGAAGCGGAAGGCTCCCACGCGTGCCAGGATCCGCGACTGTTCCATGTGCAGCGGCACGCGGCGCAACAGATCCTGCAGATCGAGAAATGGTCCGTTCCGCCTGCGATCATGAAGGATTAATTGGATCGTCTCCGTCTCAAGGCTCTTCACATTCCCGAGACCGAGAAAGATCTTTTTCCCATGAAGTGAACAAAGCTCTTCACTGGTGTTGATGCACGGCGCTTCGATCGTGGCGCCTTCGCGTTTCGCTTCATGCAGATAGAATTCGGTGTTGTAGAATCCACCGAAATTGTTCGCCACGCCCACCAGGAATTCCAATGGATGATGGGCTTTCAGGTAAAGGCTCTGGTAGCTCTCCACCGCGTAGCTCGCGCTGTGCCCTTTCGCAAAACTGAAGCTCGCGAAACTTTGGATCTGGCGCCAGATCTCCTTCACCTGTTCCTCCGGATGGCCTTTTTCCGCGCAGTTCGAGAAGAACTTCCGTTCAACCTGTTTGAACTCCTCGCGATCGCGAAAACGCGCCGTCATCCCGCGACGGATGATGTCCGATTCCTCCAGGTCGAGGCCCGCGTAGAAGTGCGCCACCTTGATCACATCTTCCTGGTACACCATCACGCCGTACGTTTCCGGCATGATGTCCATCAATGCTTTTGGTGCCTCTTTCCTTCTCTCCGGATCGTTGTGGCGCAACAGGTATTCGCGCATCATGCCGCTTTCGGCAACGCCCGGACGGATGATGCTGCTCGCGGCCACCAGGCCGAGGTAATCATCAACGCGCAGCTTCTTCAGCAACATGCGCATCGCCGGACTTTCCACATAGAAGCAGCCGATCGTATCGCCCACGCGCAGCAGATCCTTGATCACCGGATCCTTCTTGAAACCGGGGATGTTATGGATGTCGATCGGGATCCCTTTCTGTTCCACCAATTCCACCGCATCGCGGATGTGGCCGAGCCCGCGCTGGCTGAGCAGATCGAATTTGTGCAGACCGAGATCCTCCGCCTCCAGCATGCTGAATTGCGTGACGGGAAATCCTTTCGGCGGCCGGTGCAGCGCGGTGTAGCAGGTGATCGGTTCTTCGCTCACCAGGATCCCGCCCGCGTGGATGCCGAGGTGATGCGGCATTCCGATCAGGTGCTGGGCGTACCGCACCACGGCCTGCGCCACTTTGTCCAGTTCCACTTTTGCAGGCCGGCCGCCGCGCCGATCGCGATAATAGCCATCGTCACCTTCGCTCAGCGCATCGATCTCACCCGGCGGAAGTCCCACGGCCTTGCCCAATTCACGGATCGCACCGCGCCATTGGAACGTGGTGTACGTGGCGATCTGCGCCACATGATGATGGCCGCCTTTTCCTTCATTGTATTTGCCGAATACGTAGCGATACACTTCATCGCGATCCTTCCAGCTGAAGTCGATGTCGAAGTCGGGCGGTTTCTTGCGTGCGGTGCTGATGAAGCGTTCGAAATACAGATCGAGCTCCATTGGATCCACATCGGTGATGCCGAGGCAATACGCCACCAGGCTGTTCGCGCCGCTTCCGCGACCGACGTGGAAGAAGTTGCGGCGCTTCGCGTATTGAACGATATCGTGGTTGATCAGGAAGTAACTGATGAACCCCATGCGCTCGATCACTTCGAGCTCGTGGTGCATGCGCGCGATCACTTTGGGCGAGGGATCGGAATAGCGCCGCTTCACACCTTCCAACGTATCGGCCCAGAGCCGTTCGCGATCCTTCGCTTCACTCTCGCCGAACACTTTCCGTGTCTTGTCCGACGCATCAAAACCGATCGAACATCCATCCAGAAACCGATCGGCATTTTCGATCAGGAAAGGGAAACTTTGATAGATCCTTCGCACCTCTTCTTCACTGCGGAAACATTCATCGATCTGCGCGATCTCATCGGCCGAAAGCATGCTCACCACCGTGTTCTTGGCGATCGTGCGCAGCAGCCGATGCACATTGTGATCGCGCTTGTTTCGGAAATTCACCGGCAGCAACGCGACCAGATCATCCGGCCGTTTCGTCCAGCGGCTGAACGGAAGCCTGGTGAGATCGCCAGGCCGGATCCCGATCCGCTCGTTCGGAAGCAGGTTTTCGGGTGCTTTATGGAACGGATAGATGATGAACGCATCGGAAAGTTCCGGTGCACGTTCCGGCAGACTTTCACCATCGAGCAGATGCGGCGTGAGCAATTCGTTCAGTTGCTGAAAACCCTTGTTGTTCCTGGCGATGCCGATGTAAAGGAGCTGAGGGCCCTGGCGGAATTCGATCCCAGCGATCGGTTTTATCCCATATTTCGGCGCAAGCCGCACCAGATCGGGAATGCCAGCGGAACAATTGATGTCCGTGAGCGCGATCGTGCGTGCGCCCACGTTCTGTGCCTCCTGCAGGAGCACATCGGGTTTCATCACCCCGTACTTGAAACTGAACCAGCTATGGCAGTTGAGGAACATCGATCGACGGGATGCACGTCGATCCCGCGATCAATAAGATAGCAGATCGGGCTTCAAGCTTCAAGCGTCAAGATCAAGCTTCAAGCATCAACCTCAAGAATAGAGTGAAGACTTAACTCAAGGCACGACTAGTATCTAGGTGCCGCCCGGGCGGGCTGTTCGCTGTAGCTGCCTCGCCTCTGCGGCCAGTGCAGCCGCTGCGGTGGCTTCCTTTGGTCACCTCCTCGCTGGTGCACCGGCAGCGCATCGGCTTCGGCAGGCTGTCGCTGCCATCCCTGGCGGAGATCCTGCATAC
>JAEYYE010000247.1 GCA_023430945.1 Bacteroidota bacterium | reverse complement strand
GGCCAGATCACCTTGTCCACTTTGGGATGTTTTGCGAGATGCTCGGCCACGGCGCGCCCATTCTCGCAGTGCCGCTGCATGCGTATGTGCAACGTCTTCAATCCGCGAAGCACCAGGAAGCAATCCTGCGGACCAGGCGTGGCGCCGCTGCTGTTCTGTATGAAGGCGAGTTTCTCGGCCAGTTCCGCATTGTTCACGACCAGTGCACCCATCACCACGTCGCTGTGGCCGCCGAGGTATTTGGTCACCGAATGCATCACGATATCGGCACCAAGGTCGATCGGGGTCTGCAAGTACGGCGTTGCAAAGGTGTTGTCCACGCCGAGCAGGCAGCCGTTCTTCTTGGAAAGCTGCGCCAACGCCTTTATATCAATGATACGGAGCAACGGATTCGTTGGCGTTTCCGCCCATATCAGCTTCGTCTTCTTCGATAGCACTTTCCCCACATTGGCGATATCGCCCATGTCCACAAAATGGAACTTGATGCCATACTTTTCGAAGATCCGGGTGAACAAGCGATATGTGCCGCCGTACAGATCGTTGGTGCTGATCACCTCATCGCCGGGTTCGAGCAACTTGATCACCGCATCGATCGAGGCCATGCCGCTGCTGAAGCACAGTCCATGCGATCCATTCTCCAGTGTCGCCAAAGCGTTCTGCAATGCGGTGCGCGTGGGGTTGTGCGTGCGGCTGTACTCGTAACCCTTGTGATCGCCCGGCGCGGCCTGCACGTAAGTGCTCGTCTGGTAGATCGGTGTCATGATCGCGCCCGTGGTGGGATCGGGCTCCACGCCGGCGTGGATCGCTTTGGTGCCGAATTTCATTGATGCGGTTGAAATGAAGCCGCGAAGGTAGGCTCTTCGTGGTCAGTTGACCGTTGTCAGTTGTCAGGGGGCGCTCCTTGTCACCCTGAGCCCGTCGAAGGGTTGGGCGAATTCCTGTCAGGTCGTGTCGTAGCTTGTCCTGAGCGAAGTCGAAGGGGTTGCAACTCCTCGCTGCGCTGCGGGGTTTCCGGCTTCGCCACTTGCGCAGATCTGTTATGATGGAGAATGCTCACTCATCACCTCCACCATTCTCATACCCCTCATAATAATACGATTGCTCGATCCCCTTGAAGATCACCTCGCGATCATCCACCCGATCCGTGAGATTGGCGGAGAGAAGCGTGCGTAGTTCCAGATCATTGATCGGGCTGCGTTCCATGGCTTGCAGGTAGGAATGTTTATCAACCGATCGCCAATCCACAACTTTTGCCAGATTTGCCTTCAAGATCCGATCGAGCCAGATCCGCATTGCTCTACCGTTGCCTTCCATGAACGGATGCGCGATGTTCATCTCCACGTACTTGGCGATGATCTGCTCGAAGGTCCGCTCAGGCATCTCATCGATCTTCACCAGGATCTCCTTCAGGTACAGCGCTGTCGCGAAACGGAAACCGCCTTTCGAAATGTTGAGCGTGCGGATCTGTCCGGCGAAGTCATAGAGGCCATCGAACAGGTAGAGATGGATCTCCTGCAGCCCATTGTTGGTACCGATCTCGATCCGATCGATGTCGCCCGACTCGAATAACCGATAGGCTTTCTTCAGGCTTTCGCGATCGATGCTCCTATCCATGTCTGATCAGCGAAAGGTAACGGAATGTGCCTTCGCGGATGTTGCGTGAGCGATCGCAGCGGCACCCCGCAGCGCAGCGAGGAGTACAGCGGAGAGCGCGACGGTGAGTCGTCGAACCGGCACGCCCGAACAACCTACTTCTTCACGCGATCGAGGTATTCGCCCGTTTCGGTATCGATGCGGATCACGGTGCCGATATCGACGAACGATGGAACGCTGATCTCCGCGCCAGTCTCCAACGTGGCGGCCTTCATCACCTTGTTGCTGGTGTCGCCCTTCACGGCGTTCTCGGTGTAGGTCACCTCCAGTTCCACCACTTTCGGCGGGCGTGCGAAGATGGGGGTGTCGCTCTCGAAACCGATCTGCACCACCATCTCTTCCTTCATGAACTTGAGCGCATCGCCGAACAAAGCCACCGGAACGTACACCTGCTCGAAGGTCTCCTGGTTCATGCACACCAGGTTGTCTCCTTCGCGGTAGAGGTATTGCAGTTCGTGCACTTCCACACGGAGCACTTCCATGGTCTCGCCGCTGCGCCAGCGGTGCTCGTTGAGCTTGCCGTTGCGCAGGTTGCGCATCTTGCCCTGGTAGAAAGCGCGCAGGTTGCCCGGCGTGCGGTGCTGCCATTCCATGATCTGGCAGATGTCGCCATTGAAGCGGATGTAGGAGCCGATGTTCACATCGGAAGTGGAGGCCATGAGAGAAGGATCTTTACGTGCCTGCGGCTGTGCAGGGGCCGCGAATTTAGGATCTGTGCGTTAAAGTTCAGTCCTTCAGTGCTTCCATTTCGATCGATGCGCTGCATATTTCGAATTCGTGCTGCTGGCGGTTGCTCGCCACCAGCAACGTGCGCTGGCCGATGAAATGTGGCAGGATCTCGCGGTACCAGCCGATCGCCTCCTGGTCCAGGTTGCTTGCAGGTTCATCGAGCAGAACGAGCGGCGTATCGCTCAGGATCGCGAGCGAAAGTTTCAGGCGCTGCTTCATTCCGCTGGAGAACTGGCTGATCGGTTTTTCGATCGCATGTTCCAGGTAGGCGATCTTCACCACTTCGGCCGCAGTGATGCCGGACAGGAATGGTTTGAAGCGTGAATGCATCGCAACTGCCTGCCGCAGGCTCAGATCCTCGTACAATCCGAGATAGGGTGAGGCGATGCTCACCGATCGGTACACTTCATCGATCGGAACGATCCGATCGCCGATCCGGTGTTCGATCGAGCCTTTGGTCGGTGTGATCGCACCGGCGATCAGCTGCAACAGCGTGCTTTTGCCGCTTCCGTTCGGGCCAAGGATCGCCGTGCGGCTGCCGGCTTCCAGAACGAGATCGACATTGCGGAAGATGATCTCCCGGCCGAACTGTTTCGCGACATTGCTGAGGATCACCTGCATGGGCGCAGGACCTTTATGCGATCGGTGTGGATCGATGGATCACTCCGCGAGCCCACGCATGATGCCCTTCGGGCTGTTTCGGATGAATTCAAGGATCTGTGTCCTTTCCGGGGAAGGCTGCAACTGCTGATCCACCTGTGCCATGGCGCGTTCCACATTGCTGTTGCGCACGAAGATCTCGCGGTAGATATCCTCGATCCGCGTAACGGCATCATCGGCGAAGCCGCGGCGGCGAAGGCCGATCACGTTCACTCCCGCGTAGCTCAACGGTTCGCGCGCCGCCTTCACGAACGGAGGCACATTCTTCCGAACCAGTGAAGCACCGGCGATGAAGCTGTGCGCACCGATATGGATGAACTGTTGCACGGCGACGTTGCCCTCCAGGATCGCCCAATCATCGATCGTCACGTGGCCGGCAAGGTTCACGCTGTTCGCGATCACCACGTTGTTCCCAACGATGCAGTCGTGGGCCAGGTGAACGTACGCCATCAGCAGGCAGTTGCTGCCAACACTCGTCTTCAACCGATCCACGGTACCTCGATTGATCGTGACACATTCGCGGATGGTGGTGCCATCGCCAACCTCGGCCGTTGTCACTTCACCGGCGAACTTCAGGTCCTGCGGTAT
>JAEYYE010000209.1 GCA_023430945.1 Bacteroidota bacterium | reverse complement strand
AATTCCGCCTCGCCCGCTGCACAAGCGGATCCCGTTCTCATGACGGTGGATGGCAAACCCGTTACTCGTGGTGAATTCGAGGCCATCTACAAGAAGAACAACAAGGATGTGCAGGTGACCAAGGAAGCGCTGGACGAATACCTTGAATTGTTCATCAATTACAAATTGAAGGTGCGCGAGGCCGAAGTACAGGGCATGGACACGGTGACCAAGTTCCGTACGGAGCTGGATGGTTATCGCAAGCAGCTCGCCCGCCCTGACCTCATCGATCGCGAGCTCAACGATGCGTTGATGCGTGAAGCGTTCGATCGGATGCAGGAAGAAGTGCGCGCCAGCCATATCCTGGTGCAACTTCCACCCGATCCAACACCGGAGGACACCGCTGCCGCATACAAAAAGGTAATGGCGCTCCGCGATCGCGTCATGAAAGGTGAGGATTTCGCCACGGTGGCAAAAGGGCCGGGTGGATCGGATGATCCCAGCGCAGCGAAGAACGGTGGCGATCTGGGTTGGTTCAGCGCGCTGCAAATGGTGTATCCCTTCGAAACCGCCGCTTACAATACCAAAGTGGGTGAAGTGAGCCAGCCGGTGCGCACCCGTTTCGGGTATCACATCATCAAGGTGGAGAACAGGCGTCCGGCACGCGGCCAGGTGAAAGTGGCGCACATCATGTTGCGCAGCACCGATCAGGATACACCGGAACATCAACAGGCGTCCGAGACCAAGATCAACGAGATCCATCAGCGTATCACCAAAGGCGAGCTCACCTTCGCCGACGCCGCGATGCGCTTCAGTGAAGATGAAAGCTCCAACACGAAAGGCGGAGAACTCCCGATGTTCGGCACAGGCAAGATGATCGATGAATTCGAGGATGCGGCTTTCGCGCTGAAGGCGAACGATGAGATAAGTGCGCCGGTGAAGACGCGCTACGGCTGGCACATCATCAAGCGGCTCGAGCGTCAGGACCCACCAACATTCGATGCTGCAAAAGCCGAATTGAAAACGAAGATCGCCCGTGACAGCCGCGCCGAGATCACACGCCGCGCTTTCCTCGATAAGCTGAAGAAGGAATACGGAGCAAAGGTGGAGAAGAAGAACCTCGCTGCGCTCTATCCATTGGTGAACGCGAACATCTTCAAGAAAGGCGAAACCTTCAACGATACCCTGATCCGCAAGAACATGCAGGAGGGTGCATACACGAAGGATGGCGTTACGTACGATCGGGAGCTCGTGGGCATGATCAAAGGTGGCAAGATGATCAATGTGCGCAGCCGCCAGTACGAAGAGCAGACCCAGACGGTCGATGATACGATCGTGGTGCGATCCATCAGCCAGGGCTGGAAGTACGATCGGAAAAAGGCCGAGAAGCTCAACAAGCCGGTGTTCACCATCCGCGATCGTGTCTACTCGCAGAAGGACTTCCTCGATTTCATTGAAACAAGGCAGAAGCGCGAGCGTGAAACGGACATCAAGCAGTACGTTGATGCGCAGCTCGAGACCTTCGTGGATGGAAGCCTGCTCGCCTACGAGGATTCCAACCTGGAGAACAAGTACGCCGATTTCCGAATGCTCATGAAGGAATACCGCGATGGCATCCTTCTCTTCGAACTCACCGATCGCATGGTGTGGGGCAAGGCGGTGAAGGATTCCACCGGACTGGAGGAATTCTACGCGCAGAACAATTCGAACTTCATGTGGGATACGCGTTACGAGGCCGATATCTACACGTGCGCGAACGCCAGGGTGTGCAAGCAGGTGCGCGATCTGGTGAAGAAGGGAGTCCGTGGCGCCGATCTTATGGCACAGGTGAACAAGGCCGATCCGCTGGCGTTGGAGATCGATAATGGCATGTTCACGGTTGAACAAAAACCCTATCTGAAGGATCTCGCCACCGGCATGAGCAAGGATATTCCTGTAGATGACCACATCGTGGTGGTGGACCTCAAGAAGATCCACCCGCCTGCACCGAAAGCGATCGATGAAGCGCGTGGCGCGATCACCGCAGCCTACCAGGACAGCCTGGAAAAGGCCTGGTTGCAGGAGCTTCGCGCGAAGTATCCCGTGGAGGTGAACAAAGAGGTGCTGTATTCGATCAAGTGATCGCCGGCTACCGGGTACACCTTGCAAGGCTGGTGCAGCTCATGGTGCCGGCCATGTTGCTGGTGGCATCCTGTGCGCAAAGTGATGGATCGGAGGATAGGGTGGTGGCCCGGGCCTATGAAGAGAAGCTTCTTTGGAGCGATCTTCGTAGCGTGATCCCCTTCAACATAAGCGCGGAGGATAGCACGGCGCTCGCCCGCCAGTTCATCCACAATTGGTTGAAGCGGCGCACCGTATTGCAGCAGGCCGAACAGAACCTTTCCGAAGAGGAAAAGGACTTTGAAGCGCAATTGCGCGACTACCGCAATTCATTGGTGATCTACGCTTATGAGGAAGCCCTGGTGCAGCAGAAGCTCGATACGGTCGTGAACAGGCAACAACTGGAGGAATATCACCGCCAGAACATGGCGAATTTCCAGTTGGGCAGCCCGATCATGCGTGTGCGTTGGACCAAGTTCCACGAGAGCGATCAACGAACATTGAACAAGATCAGGGAACAATTACTGAGCTCGGATCCCGATCGGATCCACGAACTGGAGATGTGGCTCGCCGCGAGGCGGATCGCGATCGTGGACAAGGCCGATCGCTGGATCACCAGTGCACAGTTGCCGATCGAACTTGCTCTCACGAGCCCCGATCGGTTCGCACT